>JAIBBZ010000010.1 GCA_019694435.1 Pirellulales bacterium | reverse complement strand
TCGTCGCAGAAATGTTGGGGGTTCCTGGGAGTCGGGGGCGGTCGGTCGATCGGGATGCTCTCGAGCGTCGCTTCGACCAGTCGCATGTCATGCGTATTGGCGCCTTCGACGGCGATCCCCAGCGGAACGCCGGCGCCATCGGTAAGCAGGGAGCGCTTCGTGCCGCTCTTGGCGCGATCGGTAGGGTTTCTCCCGGTTTTTTTCCCCACCCAACGGCGCCTTCGTCATCGCGCCGTCGATACTCTGCCAATCCCACTGAATGCCGGCGAAGGCCTCGTACTCTTGCAAGCCCGCACGCCACAAGGCGCGGAACACGCCCTTGCGGACCCACAACTGAAAGTAGCGATGCAGACTGCTGCCCGAACCGAACACCTTGGGCACCGCCTTCCACTGACAGCCGGTCCGCAGCACATAGAACACGCCGTCGGCGACGTCGCGCAGGGCCAACGGCGGTCGCCCACCCTTCTTGGTCCGCTTCCGTTGCTTGGGCAGCAGCGGCTCCATCCAGGTCCCAGACTTCGTCGGGGATGCGAAACTCGGTCGCGATGCGTTCGGAATTCATGGTCGGCCTCCTGCCAAACTGCGAAGCCACCGTGCTTCGCTGGCCACAACCTAACCCCCGACTTGACGTTTAACAAAGACCAGTTTTGGGACCAGAAACCGGGTCAGGACCAGAAACCGGGTCAGAACTGCTCCGTAGAAAACCCGCCGATAGCTTCATCCGCTAGCGGCTCGGCGTGCGTAGCACGCTTGGATGAGTACGACTTCCAAGAGTCCGAAGCGGGTGCTGGCAGTTGCCTATCGGATCGGTTGCGCGGCGCTGGCGCCCTACGCGCATCGCTCTAGTCCCAAGAAGTTCACGCAGCCGCAACTCTTTGCCTGCCTGGTGCTCAAGGAGTTCTTGCAGCTCGACTATCGCAAGCTGGCGGCGCTGCTGAGCGACTGCACCGAGCTGGCGGCGACGATCGAGTTGCATGCGATCCCGCACTTCACGACATTTCAAAAAGCGGCCGAGCGGTTGTTGTCGATCCGACCGGTGCGACGACTGCTCGAGGCGTCGCTCGGACAAGCGCGGCAGCAGCGCAAGTTGGGCAAGCGCAGTCACCTTGCCGCGCTCGACGGCACTGGCTGGGAGTCGCATCATGCGAGCGACTACTTCGTGCGCCGCCGGGCGAAGGGCGGAAAAACCTGGCAAAACACCACTTATCGGCGGTTTCCCAAGGCGGGCCTGCTCTGCGATTGCCGCAGTCACCTGATCCTCGCCCTGGTGCCGGGCCGTGGACCTGCGCCCGATGTGCCGCACTTCCACGCGGCGCTCGACGACGCGCTCTCGCGGATTGCGATCACCACACTCGTGGCCGATGCCGGTTACGATGCCGAGCACGTGCATGAGTATGCCCGTGAGGAGTGCGGCGTGAACACGTTCATTCCCGCGAAGATCGGCCGGCCGACCGCGAAGCCGCCGAGCGGCTTTTGGCGCAGGCGAATGGCACGCTGGTTATATCTCACGCGCTACACGCAACGCTGGCAGGTCGAGACCGTCAACAGTATGCTCAAGCGGCTGCTGGGTTCGGCGCTGCGGGCGCGACGTTATCATTCCCAGTGCCGCGAACTCTGCCTGCGAGCGATCACGCTGAACGTGATGATCCTCAGACGTAGCAGGGTTTTCTACGGAGCAGGTCAGAACTGTTTATGTTGTGCACCTAGTAGGTGCGCGATCGCGTCGCGCGGCGAGTTGTGGTGTGGTTGGACGCAAGCTGCGTCAGTGGGCTTCGTCGGTGCCCGTGAGTACTTCGGCCTTGTAGCCGCCGCGTGAGAGGTCGTAGAGCAGGATCGCGCCGAAGATCACGATCAGCACCAAGGGCAGCGCGCTGACCCAGCGGAAGGCCATCGAAAAACCGACCGCTTCGGCTGCCCGCACCGGCTGGCGTTGTTTGAGCTGTTGATCGAGCTCGGCGACCTGTGGATTGCCGGGGGCCAGCTTGTCGATCTCGCCCAGATTGAGCGCGCCTTGAGCCAGGGCCTTGACCTTCAGGCTACCGGTATCGGGCTTTTCCTCGGCGGCGACATGCGCCAATTGTTTCTCGACGCGCGGATTGGCCACGATTTGCGCCGCCACGTCGGGCTGCTGCTTCTGAATCGTGACCAGTTGATCCATGATCTGGCCTTCGAGCGCCATCAGCTTGTCGGTATCGACCGCGCGATTCGGAGGTGTGCCCTTGATGAATTCCGTCGCCTGGCCGCCGGACTTGTCGAGCTCGGCCACGGCGTAGTGATCGACGAACCGGCCCATCTGCGGCAGGATCTGCGAGATCGACAGGTTGCCCACGCAGCCCATCAGCGCGAGCGCCAAGGCGCCGCCGCGCGGGAAACGCTCGGCCGTCACGCCCAGCATCGTCGGCCAGAAGTAGGCGATGCCCAGCCCGAACAGCGTGGCATAGCCGAACGCCGTGGCCGTGCTGTTCGCAAAACTGAGCAGGTACAACCCTGTCCCGGCCAGTACCGAGGAGACCAGCAGCAGGCCGATCGGCGAGATGCGGTGCGCAATCGGCCCGGCGAAGTGTCGCAAGATGAACATCAAGGTCGACGTGTAGACCAGAATCAACGTGCCCGAGACGTTGCCGCCGGTGACGCTCGTCATGACCGATTCTTGCCACTGCTGGGGGCCCAGCTCGGTGGCCGCGGTGAGCAGCATGCAGAAGGCCCAGATCAAGAACAGCGGCCGAAAGATCTCCATGAACATCTGGCCGAGCGAAACGCCCGACTGCACGGCCTCGGTTTGCGGAAACTTGCTGGGAATCAGCATCAGGCCGTACAGCGCCGCCGGCAGCAGGATCAGGCACATCTTCGTTTGCCAGTCGACGTTCATCCCGTCGACGGCGAAGAAGCCCAAGTCGATGCCGCGCCCGACGTACAGGGCCAGCAAACCACCGAGGATCAAACCGCCCGGCCACCAGGCGTGCAGGATGTTGAGAAAGTGCGTCTTGTCGCGCGGATAGAGCGTGGCCACGAGCGGATTGATCGCCACCTCGGTAAAACCGTTGCCGCAGCCTTGCAGGAAGAACAGCCCGTAGAGCACCCAGAGATTCGTCTGGGGATCGGAGAAGTAGGGCTCGCCGCCGACCGCCATCGCCAGCACGCCCAAGGTCGAAGCGACGTGCGAGAACAGGGCCAGGAACAGGATCCGCTTCATGCCCAGGTAGTCGCAGATAAACGCGCCGCCGAGCATCGAGACGGCCATGCCCAGGAAGGCCCCGTCGCCGATCGAACCCTTTTGCTGCTGGCTGAACTGGAAGAAGTTGCCCAGGTCCTGAAGCACGTCGCCGCGAATGATGAAGGTAAAGGCCGAGGTGATCAGGGCCAGACAGCTACAAACGAACAGCCAGCGTGCATGCATTGGATTGCGGCTCCCCAAAGGGCGGCGTGCGGCAGAACGAGCCCGGCCCGACTCCTCAAGCTCTCCCGGGCCAGCTCGACAAAAGCTAGCAGTATAGTTGCCGACTGCGTCAAGTAAACCAAATGCTGACAAGCGGTTGGGCGCAAAGTCGGTGTCTTCGCTGCCGTCTTCCTGGTTTGCCAGGTCTGCCCATCAGTGCGAACAGCGCAGCGCGACGCATCATGCGCGACTCACTCGGTCGGCGCCCTCGCTTGGCTCGGCCAGGGTGAGCCTCTCACCCGCCTTGACCTTGGATTTTCGGCCTGCGTACGATGCCCCGCTTTTGTCGCGGCGGCGGCGTCGTATCTCGCCGCGCCGTACCGGGATAGGCTTGCTCGTAGCTTGAAATTGAACCGCGAAACCTGGGACCCCGCCCGGATGCGCAAGCGGCCCTGGTTGGAAACCGTGTTGCTGCTCTTCATGTGCGGCGCGATCGTGCTCGCGCTGGGCGTAAGGTTCGTTGCGGCGCGGGTGATCGACGAACGGCTGTGGCATCAATGGCAGGCCGGCGATCGCGATGCGCCGTTTCAATTCGGCGACAGCGCGTCGTACTGGTATCTCGCGCAGCGCATCTACCGCTGCGAACCGTACGCCTATGGCGGCCCCGACGCCCGCATCTTTCGCACGCCCGGATATCCGGCCTTGCTGGCCGGCTGGTTCACGCTGATCGGTGACGACGACTACTGGTTCACCCAGCGCACGCTGAGGGCACGCTATGCCGGCGCGACCCTGGGGGCGATCACCGCGCTGTTGACGTATTTCCTCGGCCGGAGCGCCGGCGGCATCGTGACGGGTGTGCTCGCGGCGCTGGTCGTGGCCTTGTATCCCGGTGCGATTGCGATGAGCGTGTTCCTGCTCAGCGAAGCGGCATTCTGCCCGCTGCTGGTCGTGCAACTGCTGCTGACCAAGCAGGCCTGGCGCGGGAGCGGCCACGCGTTTCCGGCCATCAACAGCCTGCTGGCCGGGGCCGTCGGCGGATTGGCGACCTTGGTGCGCCCGAGTTGGCTCTTGTTCACGCCCGCCTGGGCCGTGGCCGAAGTGTTGACGGGGCGCAATCGCGGGTCGCTGGTCCGCGCCGTTGCGGCCGTCGCCGGCATGGTCGTCGTGATGGCGCCGTGGTGGTATCGCAATTACCAGGTGGTAGGGCATTTCGTGCCGACGACGCTGCAGGTTGGCGCGAGCTTGTACGACGGCCTCAGTCCACACGCCACCGGCGCGAGCGACTTGCAATGGGCCGAGGAGGTGGCCCGCCAGGTGCGCGCGCAGGCGGCCGGCGCCGAGCCGCTGGAATACCGCATCGATCGCCGCTTGCGCGACGAAGCGGTCGCGTGGGCCGTCGCGCATCCGCGGCGGGTCGTCGAGTTGGCCGCGCTCAAGTTCGCGCGGTTGTGGAACATCTGGCCCAACGAGGCCGAGTTTCGCAGCTGGTCCTTGCGGCTGGGCGTGATGGCCGGATACTTGCCGGTGATCGCGCTGGCGATCGTCGGCGGCGTGCTCGC
Organism: Pirellulales bacterium; assembly: GCA_019694435.1. Classification (NCBI taxonomy): domain Bacteria; kingdom Pseudomonadati; phylum Planctomycetota; class Planctomycetia; order Pirellulales; species Pirellulales bacterium. Next base: position 136,386 of record JAIBBZ010000010.1, on the reverse strand, counting down.
GCTGCGCGGTGTGCGGCTCGCGGGCACCTTCGAGCCGCGCCTGGTGCTGCTCTGCTGGCTGCCGGCCTGTTATTTCACGGCCCTGCACGTGGTCTTCGTCAGTTCGCTGCGCTATCGCGAACCGGCGATGCTGCCGCTGGCCGTCGTCGCCGCCGCGGCGGCCGTGCACTTGTGCGGCCGTGGTCGTTTCGCCTCGACGAGCGGAGGCGACTGATGCACTGCTGGTTCGATCATTGCTGGAAACTCTGCAAGACGGCGGTCTTCGTTGGCGCGGTCGTGGCCTTGGCCGTCGGTGGCTATCTCTACTTCGGCTTCGACGAAGGCATTCGCAGCCACATCGAGGGCCTGCTGCGCAAACACTATACGCACCTCGACGTCCGCGTCCGGTCGGCACGTTGGCTGCGCGGCGAGGGCATCGAAGTGCGCGGCATCACCATCGCCGAGCCCAATGGCGATGGCGAACGCGCCGAACTAGTGCACGTCGAAGAACTGGTGCTATTGGGCATCAAAGACCTCAAGGAATTAATCGCCGGGCCCAAGATCGACCGGCTGATCTTGCGGCGGATGACCGTTCGGGCGACGCGCGGCGCCGACGGTACATGGTCGACCGCCCAGTTGATGCCGCTGCCGAAGTTCAGCCGCAACCCGGTGCGCGGCCGAATCGAAGACGGGCGCGTGATCCTGGCCGAAGCCGGCAAGCAGCCGAGCGACGAGTTCGAGCTGCGCCAGATTCAGCTCGAACTCGAGCCGCAAGGAATCGACGCGCAGCACCCGACCGGGAAAGTCCTAGCGCTCAGCGGCCAACTTGTGGGCGATCACTTCCGCCGCGTCGATATCCGCGGCCAGATGACCCCCGACGGCCGCGAGATTCGCGGCACCGGCACGGCGGCGGGCGTGCAGGTGTCGCCCGACTTGTTCGCCGCGCTGCCGCTGCCCGCCAACGAGTGGAGCGACGACCTCGCGGCGATTCAGGCCGTGGCCGACATGCAATTCGAGCTGGGCAAGTCGGCCGACCCTCAGGCTCCCTTGCAGTTTCGCCTGACCGCCCAGTTCCGCCAGGGACGCATCGAGCATCCGCGGCTGCCCTACCCGTTGGCCGACGTCGCCGCCGACTTGTCGATTGACAATCAGGGCATCGTCGTGCAGGAGCTCACGGCGCGCAACGGGCCGACCACGTTCTGGCTGACGGCGCGGAGCCACGGCCTGCAGCCGTCGAGCCCGCTGGCGCTCGAACTGAGGGTCAGGCAAATGGTGCTCGACGAGCGGCTGCAGCAATCGCTCGCCGGCGAATGGCATGACAGTTGGAACAAGTTCCTGCCCGCCGGGGTCGTCGATGCCGACGTCAAGCTCGCCTTCGACGGGCAGGTTTGGCAGCCCGAGGCGCGTGTCCATTGTCGCGACGTGGCGTTCACGTATTACAAGTTTCCCTACCGCCTGGTTCGCACGCGCGGCACGCTCGACCTGGTCGGCGAGCAGTTGACGATCAACCTGAAGGCATCTTCCGGCACGCAGGACGTACGGATCGAAGGGCGGATCCATCAGCCGGGCGCGCACTTTTCCGGCAAGCTGATCGTCAAGGGAGAAGATCTGCAGGTGAGCGATACGCTGCTCGGCGCGCTGGTTGAATCGCAGCGCAAGGTGATCGAGTCGCTTAATCCACAAGGCACGTTCGACGTCGATTTCCGGCTCAACCGCACGCTGGCCGATGGACCTATCGACAAGTACATCTGGATCGGCCTGAAGCGCTGCTCGGTACGGTTCAACGATTTCCCGTACCCGCTCGACAACGTCCGCGGCACCGTCGAAGTGAACGGCCCCGTGTGGGAATTCCGCCAGCTTCAAGCCACGAACGACAACGGCCTGGTGACCGGCAGCGGCTATCTGCGGCCCACGGCCGAGGGCAGCGAGCTGTATTTGAAGATCGACGGGCAGAACATTCCGCTCGAAGCCGAGCTGCGCGAGGCGCTGTCGCCGAACGTGCGTCGGATCTGGGCCGAGATGAAACCCTACGGCAGCGTCAACCTGGCGACTGAGGTGCGCTTTCAGTCGCCGGCGCGCCGGTTGAGCGTCAGTTGCGACGTCACGCCCGTTGGCGAGACGACGTCGATCGAGCCGCATTCGTTTCCCTATCGCCTGGAGAAGTTGCGCGGCACGCTGCACTACCGCGACGGCCAGGTGACTTGGGACCGGATCACCGGTCAACACGATCGGGTCAACGTGGCCGCCGGAGGCAGATGCGACATGCTGCCGGGCGGCGGCTGGCGATTGTCGCTCGAGCGGCTGGCCGTCGACCGTCTGCAGGTCGACGACGATCTGGCCCCGGCTTTGCCGCCGCGCTTGAAGAGCGCGATCGAACGGCTGCGCTGGAACGGTCCGCTGAGCATCCGCGACGGGCAGATCCAATTTGTCGCGGGTGTCGACAATCGACCGCTCGAAACCAGCTGGCGAATGGCCATTCATACCCATGGCGGTTCGTGCGAAGTGGGATTGCCGATCACCAACTTGCACGGCGGCGTGCTACTTTCCGGCAGTTCCACGGCCGCGGGGGTCCGCTGTAGCGGCGAACTCCAGCTCGACGCGGCGTCGTTTCGCGACGTCCAGTTCACCGAGGTGCGCGGGCCGATCTATTTCGACGACCGCGCCGTCTGGCTGGGGGGCTGGGTCCAGTCGGGTGCGCCAGGGCAAACGCCGCGCCGCATCACGGCCCTGGTCGACGGCGGGACCATCGCGGCCGATGCCCAGGTCATGCTCGGCCAGTGGGCCACGTACGTGCTCCGCGCCTCGCTCGCGGGGGCCGATCTAGCTTATCTATCGCGCGACGTTGGGCATCGTAGCGGCGACGTGCAAGGCAAGGCCTCGGCGGCGATCGAACTGCGCGGCAGCGGTCAAGGCGTGCACACACTCGAAGGTCGTGGCTCCATATCACTTTCGGAAGCCGACATTTACGAGCTGCCGCTGATGGTGGCACTGCTCAAGATCCTCAGCGTGCGCGCTCCGGACACCTCGGGCTTCAGCAAGGGCCAAATCGACTTCCGGATTCAAGGCGAAAACGTCTATTTCGATCGCCTCGATTTCAATGGCGACGCCATCACGCTGTGCGGCAAAGGACAAATGGATCTGGAACGCCGGGTCGACCTGCGATTCCACGCGCTGGTGGGCCGCGACGAGATCCGTGTCCCCGTGCTGCGCGAGGTCATGGGCGAGGCGAGCCAGCAAATCCTGCAAATTCACGTCGGCGGCACGCTCGATGCACCGACGACCTACCGCGAGCCGCTGCCAGGAATCAACCATGTCCTCCAAGCCCTCCGCGGAGGGAGTGAGAAACTGTTCCGCTAGTACCCGGCCGCCCGACTGCCGGCCGAATCGTGTGTCACACTTGAATTACGCCACGGTGTACAACCCTGGGTCTGCAGACTTCCCACCCGGATTGGCCCCCCCTGAGCGTTCGTAACCTTCCCTTCCGCCCATTTTCAAGCGCATGGGAGAAGATCGATGAGCATCGGAGCCACGGGTTTCTTGGGTAGCCTCGGCGGCGTTCCAGTTACGCAGGGCCGGGCGACCGACGTCGAACGGTCACGGCAAGATCGGGCCAATCAAGAGCGCCAGGTTGCCAGCGGCGACAAGGCCGAGGCCGCCGCCGGGATTGGAACTACTGACGAGGATCGCGCCACTCAAGATCGCGACGCCGACGGTCGTCGACTCTGGGAAGAGTCACCGGAAAATCGGCACGACGCCGCCAAGGAAGCCGGTGAACAAAAGGAAGGCACCGGGGAACCGACGCCGCGCCCGGCCCGCGATATTACCGGAAACAGCGGTACTCTCATCGACTTAGCGGGCTGAACGCACCGGCGACCGAGACCGAGTTGCCCAAGGCCTGAGCAGGACGTGCCTTGGGGCCCGGCAGCATTCGTTGCGTTGTCACAAAAATGTGACAGTTCTAGACCCGTGCGGCGGTTTTTTCTGCGCAATATTTAACGCCTTACAAATGAATGGCTTGCGGCTACACAACCGCCGGCCTGCCAGAGCGCGCGGTTTGGCGTTGCTAGCAAGGCGCACCATTTGCGTCCGGGCGGCCTGACGATTTCGTTTGTCTGTGCATCCTGCCGACGAACTCCTTACTTCCTTCTGGTTCTGATGTTTCTTGAGGAGTCTGCAATGTCTCGATTGTTTGGCCCCAGGCTGGGGCAGGCGGTTTGGTTGTCTTGTTTGACATGGGCGATGGCGTTTGCTTGGGCGGGTTCGGCGTGGGCACAAGAGCCCGCTGCCGAGACACCCCCGGCGGCCGAGACGCCGGCGGCAGCGGAAGCTCCAGCCGCCGAGACCCCCCCGGCCACCGAGGTGGCCGAAGTAGAAGTTGCCGAGGTCGAGGCCGCTCCGCCGCCGCTCGACTCGGGGAACAACGCCTGGATGCTGACCAGCTCGGCGTTGGTGCTGATGATGACCGGTCCGGGCCTGGCGCTGTTCTACTGCGGTCTGGTCCGTAAGAAGAACGTGCTCAGCGTGATGATGCAGTGCTTCACGCTGATGGCGCTGATGACCGTGATCTGGGCCATTTACGGCTACTCGCTCGCCTTCGGCGGGACCGATCCCTTTTGGGGCAATGCCGACCACCTGTTCATGAAGGACGTGCAGACGGTCTACAACGAAAGCACGAACTCGATCGACATTCCGATGCACAGCCTGGGCAATATCCCCCGGCTCACTTTCATGCTCTTCCAGGGCATGTTCTTCGTGATCACGCCGGCGTTGATCTGCGGGGCGTTTGCCGAGCGGATGAAGTTCAGCACGATGTGCGTCTTCATGATCATCTGGGGCACGGTCGTTTACTGCCCTTTGGCGCACTGGGTCTGGGGTGGTGGCTTGCTCGCCTTCAACACCGAGAACGCCATGAAGTTGGGCTTCAACACCGGGGCCCTCGACTTCGCCGGCGGCACGGTCGTGCACATCAGCTCGGGCGTGTCGGCCTTGATCTGTGCCTTGGTCCTCGGTCCGCGCCTCGGTTACCGTAGCGACCCGATGCCGCCGCATAACCTGACGTACACCGTCATGGGCGCCGCCTTGCTGTGGGTGGGTTGGTTCGGTTTCAACGCGGGCAGCGAACTGGCCGCCGACGGTTTTGCATCCAGCGCGTTTGCCGCCACACACTTCGCAGCGGCCGCCGGGGCCCTGGCCTGGGCGGGCATTGAATGGATCGCCCGCGGCAAGCCGACCGTGCTGGGCGCCTGCTCGGGCGCCGTGGCCGGGCTGGTCTGCATCACTCCGGCCTCGGGCTACGTCCAGCCGATGCCGGCCATCGCGATGGGTCTGGCCGCTGGCGTGGTCTGCTACTTCGCCTGCACCACGCTCAAGGGCGCCTTCAAGTACGACGACTCGCTCGACGCCTTCGGCGTGCACGGCGTGGGCGGTACGTTGGGTGCCGTGCTGACCGGCGTGTTCGCCAGCCGCAACGTCTACGGCCTTGCCGACAAGGACGGCAACCTGATGCGGCTCGGCCTCTTGGAAAACGGTTCGCTGTTCGGCGGTCAGGTCGCCGCGGTGGTCATCACCTGGATCTTGGCTGCCGTCGCGACGTTCATCATCTTGAAGGTGCTGGACGTCACGATGGGGTTGCGCGTCTCGCAACAGGACGAGATCCAAGGTCTCGACTTCAGCCAGCACGGCGAAGAAGGCTACATCTTCCTGTAAGCCGTTCGCCAGATTCGCTTGTCGACTCGGCCCGCCTGTTGGACAATGGACCACAGGCGGGCCGGGTTTTTTCGGTCTCCCGCCTGGTGTACCACAAGCGATCGGAAGGCGGACGATGAAGAAGGTCGAAGCGATCATCCGGCATTTCAAGCTGGAGGACGTCAAGCTTGCCCTGACCGAGCAAGGGGTGGCCGGGATGACGATCACCGAAGTCCGCGGTTTTGGCCGCCAAAAAGGGCACACCGAGGTCTACCGGGGTACGGAATACGCCGTCGATTTCCTGCCCAAGGTCAAGGTCGAGGTAGTCGTCAGCGACGACCGTCTCAAGAGCGTGATCGATACGCTGTTGCGCACCGCCCAAACCGGCCAGATCGGCGACGGCAAGATCTTCGTGATCAACCTGGAAGAGTCGATCCGCATTCGCACCGGCGAAACGGGCGAAGACGCGCTCTGACCCGGGGCCGCTCCATATCAGGGCCCGGCGGCTGCTCCGGCTGCCCGGGGAGCCGACCGATCCCGTGAGCAGGACCACGTCGCATGCGACCTTGGGTCATTGAGGCCAAGCAGCAATTGATCGCCGGGCGCGAAAAACTGCGCCACCGGCATTCGCAGGGCAGTCCGGGCATCCAGGTCTGCACGGCGTTGACCGATCTTTACGATCAGGTCGTCATCAAGCTCTACACCTCCGAGCTGCTCGACCTGCACGAAGCGGGGCCCGAGCACTTGGCCGGGCAGGTCGCACTGGTGGCTTTGGGCGGGTATGGCCGCCGCGACGTGGCGCCGTTTTCCGATGTCGACTTGCTGCTGCTCTACCCCGAGGAATGCGATGGACGGATTCGGTCGCTGTCGAAACGTTTGTTAGAGGACGTTTACGATTCGGGCCTGCAACTGGGCCTGCAAGTACGCACGATCGCCGACGCCTGTCAGTTCGGCACCGAAGACGCCAAGACCTGCACGGCGCTGATGGAGGCGCGCCTGCTGGCCGGCAACGGCGACCTGTACGAGCGCTTCACGCGGCGGTTTCAAGCGCGCCTCCGCCGCCGCCAGTCCACGTTGTTTACGGCCATCGAACGGGTCCGGTCCGAAGAACGGCAGCAATACGGCGAGACCGTGTACCTGCTCGAGCCGCACATCAAGCGTTCGCAAGGCGGGCTGCGCGATCTGCAATTGTTGCGCTGGATTGGTTATTTGATCTACGGTCAGGCCGATCCCGAGGGGCTGCAGCTAAACGGCGCGCTGGCCCCTTCCGATCACCGCGTGATTCGGCAGGCGACTGATTTTCTGTTGCGCGTGCGCAATGAAATGCACTTCAGCGCCGGCAAGTCGCACGACGTGCTGGACAAGAGCGAACAAGTTCGGCTGGCGACCGCATTCGGGCACACGGGTACCGATGCCATGTTGCCGGTCGAACAGTTCATGCGCGAATATTTTCGCTGCACGCAGGCCGCGACGACCGTCATCAACCGGTTCATCGAGACGGCGCGACCCGGCTCGCGCCTCGCACGGTGGGTCGAGCACTTGTGGAGTCACCAGGTCGAGGGCGATTTTCGGGTCGGCCGCCGGACGATCTGGGCCACGGGCTCGGGGCTGAGCAAGATCACGACGTCGCTCGACCAGGTGCTGCGGATGGCCGATCTGGCCAACCTGTACAGCATGTCGGTCGATCATGCGACGTGCGAGGCGGTGCGGTTGGCCGTGCCGCAAATGGACCATACGCTCACCCCGGCCGCGCGGCGCCATTTTCTTTCGCTGCTGGCGCGCCCCGCTCGGCTCGGCGAGCAGCTCCGCAACCTGCACGAAATGGGCGTGCTCGAGCGCGTCGTGCCCGAGTTCGCTCATGCCCGCAGCCTGTTGCAGTTCAACGAGTATCACCGGTATACGGTCGACGAACACTCGCTCCGGGCCGTCGAAGCCGCCGCGGCGTTCCGGTACGAACGCGGGCTCCTGGGCCGGATCTACCGCGCCATCGGCAAGAAGGACATCTTGCACCTGGCGCTGTTGATTCACGACCTGGGCAAGGGATACGTCGAAGACCACAGCGAATTGGGCCAGCGGATTGCCGCCGAGACGGCCGCGCGCCTGCGCCTGCCCGAGCACGACACCGAGATTCTGAAGTTTCTCGTCCACAAGCATCTGCTGATGAGCCGCAACGCGCTCTGGCTCGACCCGACCGACCCGCAGTTGGTCACGCGGTTCGCCGTCGAGGTTGGCTCGGCCGAGGTGTTGCAGATGCTGTATGTGCTCACAGTCGCCGATTTCCAAGCCGTCGGGCCCGGCGCCTACAACGGCTGGCGCGCCGAGATGTTGAGTATTCTCTATCAAGGCGCGATCCAACGGCTGGCCAGCGACGACCCGGCGCTGGTGCCCAGCGAGAAGCTGCACTCGCGCCGGAGCGAGCTGCGCGCCTACTTCGCGCGCGACAACAACGTCGAGTGGTACTATCGCCAGATCGACGCGCTGCCGGCCTCCTATATCTATGCCAACTCGGCCGACCAGATTGCCGACGAGCTGCGCGAGATGGAGGCCCTGCAGCACGGCGAGGTCCGCGCCCGTGGACGCTTCAACGCCAAGTCGCAGATCACCGAATACACGGTGATCGCCAACGAGGACATCGCGCCGGGCATCTTCCATCGGCTCACGGGTGGGCTGTCGTCGCAGGGATTGGAGATCCTCGACGCGGACATCAACACTCTGTCCGACGGGTTGGTGTTCGACCGGTTTATCGTGCAGGACGCCGATTACCAGGGCGAACCGCCGCCCGACCGGATCGACACCGTCTGCCAGACGCTCATCGCATCGCTGCGCATGCCCGACGGACAGCTCCCGTTCTTTCGCAGGAGCTACTTCGCCGCGAACCGACAGCAGAAAGAGGCGCTGGCCCCGCAGCCCTCGCAGGTACGATTCGACAACAGCACAGCCACCGGTGCGACGATCCTGACCGTGATCACGCACGATCGCCCGGGCCTGTTGTTCCTGGTCTCGCGAAAGATCTATGAGCTGGAGTTGTCGGTGCTCAAGGCGAAGATCGGCACGTACCTCGACCAGGTCGTCGACGTGTTTTATGTCACCGATCCACAGGGGCGCAAGATCACGGACGAAGACCGCTTGGATTCGATTCGCCAGGCGCTGCTGGAATCGGTGGCTGGGAGCGATTGACGCCGAGAATTGCCGATCGGCCAGTCGGCGTGAGGGCAGCTGGGCACCACGTCGGCAGGCGAGCCCCGTCGGCTGCGATTAGCGCGGCACCGTGCGCAGCGGCACGGGGTTGGCGATCACAGGCGGTTTGAGCGCGAGCATGGCTTCGCGCCAACGGGGCTCGAATTCCCCGAGCGGCATACTGCTCAGCCGCGCGAAGGCCTCTGCCGCGGGGGCGTCGACCGCCAGCGCAGCGGCCAAGGCGTCGAGCCGGTCGGCCGTGCAATCGCCTCGCTCGACGGCCAGATACCAGGCCACGCCCCAGGCGTACAGGTATTGTCGCTGGGCCGCGTCACGATCGTCATGAGCGCGCAGCCAACTGGGACCGTCGGCTGCGAGCAGCTCGGCCAGCGCGAGTGGTTCGTCGCCGTTCAGGTCGGCTTGCAGCAGCGCCAGGCGCCGCGGGTCGGGTGCATCGATCCGCAACTGCCCGGCCTCGAACCAAGACGCCTCGAAAACCTGGGCCAGGCCTTCGTGCAGCCACCGGGGCAGCTCGTGCCGCGGCGTGCTGAAGCGGGCGTCGAGCCAGGCGTGCAGCGCCTCGTGGGCGAGCGTTGCCAGCAGAGTCGCCGCGGCCTCGTCGAACACGGCCGCGTTGCGGCGTTCATAGTCGTTGATCGTGCGGCGCACGCGGTCGACTTCGTCTTCAAGCTGGCGCCGCGTTAGCAAATTGAGCTGTCGCAGCTCGGAACTGCTGGCCCCCTGCTCACGCAGCCGGCGGCTTTCTTCGCGCAGCCGCTCGGGCAGGCCCGCCACGAGCGTTTCATACTGGCGGATTATCTGTTCGTGTTCGGCGCGGGTCGCGGTGAGCTCAGCGGCCAGCTGGCGGATGTCGGCCGCGGCGATGATTTCTCGTCGATCGGCCAGATAGACGGCCGTGCGATCGAGAGGCAATTGCAAGTCTGCAAGGTGTCGGCGCTGCTCGTCCGCCGTGGCGTGCAGGTAGATGTGCACGGGTGTTCCCGTCGAGATCTGCGGCAACAACTGTGCGAAGCCGGCGAAATACTGGCGCAGCCGGACCACGGCCTGGCGCGTCGTCAGGTCGTCGGCCGTGCTCGTCAACAAGAAGTCCGCATCGCGAAATTCGAACACCGGCGGCTTCTTCCCTGCCAACCGGCGCAGTTGGACGGCGGCCAGGTCTTCGGCCTCGATGCGCGCATGGCGGAAGAACTGCTCCAGCCGCTCCTGCAAGGTCTCGTGCCGCGAGGGCTCGAGTCGCTGAACGGATGCGATCTCGCTGCGCCGCAGCCGCAGCCCGACCACGTACATCGGCGCGCCCGCGGGACGCTCGACCTGGAGAAAGTCGAGCATTTGCCGGGTCTCGCTGCGCAACAACCCGCGGTAGACGCGACCGTCGTGCAACGCGACACGTTCGAGCGGCCAATCCGCGTTCGCTGCGCTCGAAGCGGGCTCGTTGGCGACTTCCGCGGACAGGGCCGCAGGCATTCGCGCGACGGACGTCAGGGCCAGCGCCAGCGCGCAGTACCCCAGCCGACCAGCGCGGCGTTGCCGCGTCGTCCAGGCCATGTGCCTCATTGTGCGCCGGTGCTCCTAGCGTGCGCGATGCCCCCGCATCCGCGCAAAGTCCAAACGCCAACTGTGTTTACGATCTCAGGACACCGGGTTTAAGTCAAGTAAACGGCGCGGGATTCACAGCCGGCGGGTGTGCCGAAGCGTAAAACGGTCCACCGTATGACGTACGGCGCCGTGCGCCGCGCTTTTCGGAGCGTCGCGTATAAGCTCCAAACCTTGCGCCGCGCAGGCCGCGGGGAACCGCTCGGCCGCCATGCGTTGGGGGTCGGTCACCAAGGCGAAACCCTCGGCCGACAGGCAGCGGCTGACGGCCGCGGCGACCAGCTTCGAATAGGGCTTCTCGTACAACACGTCGGCAGCGACGACGACGTCGAAGGTGCCGAGGTCTTCGGGCAAAGCCCGCCAGTCGACCAGCCGCGTGACGGGCGGCGAGAGTCCCTGGCGCAGGGCGTTCAAACGCAGCAGATCGAGCGACTCGGTGTAATAGTCGGTCGCCGTGACCTGAAAGCCCTGCACCGTGGCCACGAGCGCAGGCAGACCCATGCCGGTGCCCAATTCGAGCAGTCGGCGCCCCTTGCCGGGGAGCGCGGACAGCATCTCGGACAGCACGACCGCCGAGGGCCAGATTTCGGCCCAGTAGGGTAACCGTTCGTCGCGATTGAAATCCTCTTCGCTGATCAGGGCATCGGCGCTGGGCGGGCGGAGGAATTCAAACGTGCGGCCGCCGATCGTCACCCGGTCTTCGATCAGGGGAAACCGCGCCGCCAGCGGCGGCAATAGTTCGCGCCAGGCGCGATCGTCATTCGAGACAAGCTCGCTCGACATGGCACTTGACCTGCGCCTGCTCGTTCAGCTAGGCCCGTTTGCGCTGAAACTTGAGTTCGGTGAATTCGCGTACGCGACTGGCGATTGCCGGCTCGACGGGCAAACGCTCCATGCTGCTGGCGCCGTAGAAACCGACGATACCTTCAGTGTGATCGAGGATGTACTGCGCGTCGGACGGCTCGGCGATTGGACCGCCGTGGCATAAGACCAGCACCTCGCGGTTGACGCGCCGAGCCGCGTCGTGCATCGCCTGGACGCGGCGCGCCGCGTCGTCGAGCGACAGCGCGGTGTGCGCCCCGATGCTCCCCTTGGTCGTGAGGCCCACGTGCGGAATCAAGACGTCGGCCCCGGCGCGGGCCATCGCCTCGGCCTCGTCCGGATCGAAGGCGTAAGGCGTCGTCAGCAGCCCCTGTTCATGGGCCTCGCGAATCATGTCGACCTCGAGCCCGAAGCCCATGCCGGTCTCTTCGAGGTTGGCCCGAAACATTCCGTCGATCAGCCCAACCGTGGGAAAGTTCTGCACGCCGGAGAAGCCCGCGGCGGCCACTTCGCGCAAGAACAGTTTCATGATCCGAAAAGGATCTGTACCGCAAACCCCAGCCAGGACGGGGGTCCGGGAGACGACAGGCAGCACCTCGCGGGCCATGTCCATGACGATGGCGTTGGCGTCGCCGTAGGGCATCATGCCGGCCAGCGAGCCGCGACCGCCCATGCGGAATTTGCCCGAGTTGTAGATGACCAACAAGTCGACACCGCCGGCCTCGGCCATCTTGGCACTGATGCCGGTGCCGGCGCCGCCACCGACGATGGGCTGACCCGCCGCGACCTTGGCGCGTAGTCGGGCCAGGATCTCTTCGCGCTGAAACAGACTCACCTCGAAGCCTCCCTACCGGTTCTTGGATGTGGCGCCTGCATCAGCGCGATCAAACGCTGCGCGGCTGCCTCGGCAAAGGCAGCGTCGTTGATGTGCAAGTCGAGTTCCGTGACGGGACAATCGCCGCAGTTCCGGCGGATCGACGCGAACAACGCGGACCGGGCCTGCGGATCGTCGAACGGCTGGCCTTCGCGATCGATGGCCGACACGCCCCGGCGCGGCAACAGGATCGCCGACGGTCCGCGCGCCGCACTCAGCTTGCGGCCGATGTCGGCGCCGATGCGGTCGTTCTCTTCGACGGTCGTGCGCATCAGAGTGACCGACGGATTGTGGCGATACAGCTTCCGGCCGGCGAACCGCTCCGGCACCGAGTCGAAGCCGTGAAAATTGACCATGTCGGTCGCTCCTACTGAGACGACCTGGGGAATTCCCACCTCGCCGGCCGCGGTCAGCCGATCGGGTCCCGCCGTGAGAAAACCGCCGACCAGTTCATCGGCCAGCTCGGTCGTGGTGATGTCGAGCACGCCGGCGATCAGCCTGTCGCGCACCAGCGATTCCATGGCCTGTCCGCCGCTGCCCGTGGCGTGAAACACCAGCACCTCGTATCCGGCGGCTTCGAGGACCTCGCGCGCCCGGGTGATACAGGGCGTCGTAACGCCGAACATCGTGGCGGCGACTAGCGGACGATCGTGGCCCGTATCGCGATCGGCCGGATGGCCGACGAGCCCCGCCATGGCGCGAGCCGCCTGGTCGAGCACCGTCCGGCTGATGCGATTGACGCCGGAGATATCGACTACCGAGTTGAGCATGAAGATGTCTTTGTCGCCGACGTACTGGCGGACCTGCCCAGAGGCCAGAGTGCTGACCATCAGCTTGGGCACGCCGAGCGGCAAGGCACGCATGGCCGCGGTGCCGATCGTCGAGCCGGCCGAGCCGCCGATCGAAATCACGCCGGCGACGCGTCCTGCGCTCTGCTCGGCTTGAATCCAGCATTGCGCAGCTTGTGCCGCGGCGGTCACGGCGCGGCCGCGATCGCCGGCGGCGACCAGCTCGGCGCGATCGATGCCGGCGGCTTGAAACACCCGCTCGCGCGATACGTCGGCCTGGATCGTCGGTTCGCCGAGACAGCCGACGTCGACCAGGCGCGCCTGCACGCCGCAGGCCACCAATCGCGAGTGCAGGTAAGCGGCCTCGGCGCCCTTTGTGTCGAGCGTTGCCAGCAGGTATACGTGCATGGGCTCGTGCCGCGTGGGTCGACCAGGCCGTCCGATTAGTACCGGGCCAGGTCCTTGCTCGCGAGTTCTGGGTAGACGGTCTTCAGGACACGCTGCGCCTCAGTGGCCATGAGACGCAAATCGCTCCCGATGGCGATGAACCGCATGCCTTGTTCCGCTCGCCGTAAGGCATGCTCCGGGTCCATCGTGTGCATGCCGGTCGGTGTGCCGGTCTTCTTGCCTGCTGCGACCACGCGCGCCAACATTTGCTCGAACTCGGCGTCCGTGGCCTCGGTACCGTCGCTCGCGCGCATCTGGGCTCGCAGGTCGACCGGCCCGACGAAGATCGCGTCGACGCCTGGCAGCGAGTAGATCGCCTCGGCATTGGCGACGCCCGTCGGGCTCTCGGTTTGCAGTACGACGAGGATTTCCTTGTTCGCTCCGCCGAAATACTCACCCGAGGTGGCGTCGAAATTCAGCGCATGCATGCCCCCGCCCAGGCTGCGGTTGCCGACTGGCGGATATTTGGCGGCGCGGATGGCCACGCGGGCCTGCTCGACCGTGTCGACCATTGGCACGACGATGCCCCAGGCGCCGGCGTCGAGCACCCGTTTGATGTAGTCGTGGCTGCCCTGCGGGACGCGTGCCAGGGGGACACAACCTCCATCGGCCACGGCGGCGAAGATCGTGGCCGCCTGCGACCAGTCGATGGCCGAGTGCTCCAGATCGAGCGTCAGCCAGTCGAAGCCCATGCGGGCCAGGACGCGGGTCGCATACAGATCGCCGAGCGACAGCCAGGTACCGAACGAGGGTTGGCCCGCTTGAAGTTTGCGTTTGACGGGATTTGTTCGCATGTCTTAGCTTGGGTAGTTTGCGATGCAGTCGATGGGGTGAGAAGCAGGTGCCCGCCTGAGTGTGCCGCAGTTTTGGCACACCCCGCCCGGGCCGACAAGCCCCGGCCGCACGAACCCCATGCCCGCCTGGAGTGTCTGTCGATGTCCGAGGAAAGTTCCGCGCCTTTCGTAACCGTGGCCAAGGTCGGATCGATCGCGCCCGGCCAGGGGGCGACCTTCGCCGTGGGCAAGCGCCAGGTGGCCGTGTTCAACGACGGCGGCCAGTATTTCGCCATCGACGATCTCTGCCCGCACCAGGGGGCGTCGCTCGGCTCGGGCGAGGTCGAGGGGGGAGTCGTGGCGTGCCCCTGGCATGCCTGGCGTTTTCGGGTTTGCGACGGTACCTGGTGCGACAATCCGCGGCTGAAGGTCGACGCCTTCGCGCTGCGGGTCGTTGGCGACGAGATCCAAGTCCAGGTTCCCTAGCGGTCGTTGCGTCAACTCGCCGGAGAGCTGCCCCGATGCGATTTACGAAGATGCAAGGCGCCGGCAACGACTACGTCTACCTCGACTGTTTTGCGCAGCCGGTGCCCCACGATCCAGCCGAGACGGCCCGGCAGATCTCCGATCGGCACTTTGGTGTCGGCGGCGACGGGATGATCTTGATCTGCCCTTCGGACGTGGCCGACGCGCGGATGCGGATGTTCAACGCCGACGGCTCGGAAAGCGAGATGTGTGGCAACGGCATCCGCTGTGTGGCCAAGTATGTCCACGACCACGGGCTCGCGCGTAAAGACCGGTTGCGGATCGAAACCGGGCGCGGCGTGCTCGAGCTCGAGCTCGTGGTGCGCGAAGGCCGTGCCGAGCAGGTTCGCGTCAACATGGGCCGGCCGATTCTCCGCCCGGCCGACGTGCCGACGACCTTGCAGGCCATCGGCGGCGACGACGCGCCGGCCGTCGATGTGCCGCTGGTTATTTCCGGGTGTACGTTTGCCGTCACCTGCGTCTCGATGGGCAACCCGCACTGCATCACCTACGTCGAACGGGCCACCGACGAACTGGTCCTGGGCTTGGGTCCTCAGTTCGAACGCGACGGGCACTTTCCCCGCCGCGTGAACGCCGAGTTCGTCGAGGTGCTGGCGCGCGACGAGGTCCGCATGCGGGTTTGGGAGCGTGGTAGCGGTGAGACGCTGGCATGCGGCACGGGGGCCTGCGCAGTCTGCGTGGCGGGGGTGCTTTCCGGACGTACCGACCGCCGGATCACGGCCCATTTGCCCGGAGGTGACCTCGTCTTGGAATGGGCTGCGGACGATCATGTCTACATGACGGGGCCGGCCGTCGAAGTGTTTTCCGGCGACTGGGAGCCACGCCGGAGTTGAATTCTTGGGGCCCAACGCGCCCCGCCGATTCGCTCCGCCAGCCGACAAGGACGTCGTGCCCGTGAAAATCCGCAGCCGCACGCTCAATCGGATCATCGGTCTGGCCGGGGCCACCGCGATTCGCGGCTGGATGGACACACTCGAATACCGGGCCCTGTTCTACGACCGCTCGGTCGATCCGGTCGATCCGTCCTATCGCGGTCAAAAGATCTACTTGTTCTGGCACGAGTACATCCTGTTCCCGTTGAGCCTCCGCGGTCACTGCAATCTGGCCATGTTGCTGAGCCGGCATCACGATGCCGAGCTGCTGAGTTTCGCTGCCCGGCACCTGGGCTTCGAGTTTGTACGCGGCTCGTCTTCGCGCGGCGGGGTCGCAGCGCTGCGCGAGCTGCTGGCCAAGAGCGCGACGATGAACCTGACGATTACGCCCGACGGTCCGCGCGGGCCGCGGCGCACCCTGGCACAGGGGCCCATCTATCTGGCCTCGAAGCTGCAACTGCCGCTGGTGCTCCTGGGCCTGGGATTCGATCGGCCGTGGCGCTTAGGGAGCTGGGATCGCTTTGCGCTGCCGCGCCCCTATTCCCGCGCGCGAGGAGTCGTGAGCCCGCCGCTGTATCTGCCGCCGCGCTTGGATCGCGACGGCATCGAGCATTACCGCGTCGAAGTCGAGCGGCTGCTCAATCGCTTGACCACCGAGGCCGAACTCTGGGCCGAAAGCGGTCACGCGCGCCAAGGCGACTTGCCGGTGCGGCGCGAAGCGGCCCGCGGACTGCGCCGCCGTAGCGGATCGCCAATGCCCGAGCCGGCCCCTTGGCTCGATCACGATCTCGCACCGGCGGCCTGATTCGCGCCTGCGCGTTTCGCTCGCCGGGTTGCGAGCGGCTACGGCGCTGAGAATTCGCTTGGACTGTGCCCCCTCGTGCCCGATAATCGACCGACGCGTTCTGCGCGATTGGGTCGAACAGCACACCGGAGGGCGAGCGATGAGCACTTCCTGGAATCGGCGGCGGTTTTTGCACGCGGCCTTGTCGACCAGCGGCGCCGTGGCGAGCCTGTCGTGGGCCGCGCGGAGGCGTGCGGCGCAGGCCGAAGAGGCCCCCGCCGCCCCATCGAGCGCCGCCGACGAAATCGTGCTCGGCATCATGGGCGTTGCCAACCGCGGCCATCAACTGGCCAAGGCCTTTGCCGGGATTCCCGGTTGCCGCATCGCGGCGATTTGCGATGTCGACGAACGGCTGCGCGGCAAAGTGGCCGAAGAAGTCACGAGCCTGACCGGCCGCCCTGTCGAGCAAGTCGGCGATTTCCGCCGGCTGCTCGACGATCAGGGCGTCGACGCGCTCGTCTGCGCGGCTCCCGACCACTGGCACGCGCCGGCCACCGTGCTGGCCTGCGCGGCGGGCAAGCATGTCTACGTCGAAAAGCCGGCCTGCCACAACGGCCGCGAAGGCGAGTTGATGATCGCCGCGGCGCGGAAGCACCAGCGCATCGTGCAAATGGGCACCCAGCGCCGTAGTGCGCCGCCCATTCGCCAGGCTATTGAGCGGCTGCACGCCGGCGAAATCGGTCCGGCGCGATTTGCCCGCGGCTGGATCGTGAGCACGCGCCCGACGATCGGCCGGCAGCAAGGCGGCTCCCCGCCGGCGTGGCTCGACTACGCGCTTTGGCAAGGCCCCGCGCCCGAGCAGCCGTATCGCGACAACATGATTCCCTACCACTGGCACTGGTTCTGGCACTGGGGTACCGGCGAGCTGGGCAACAACGGCATCCACGCGCTCGATCTTTGCCGGTGGGGATTGCAGGTCGACCGTCCGCGTCAGGTCACTTCGAGCGGCGCCAAGCTGTTCTTCCAAGACGACCAGCAAACCCCCGACACGCAACTGGCGACGTTTCTGTTCGGCCCCGGGGGCGAAACGCCGGACAAGGCCATCCACTGGGAACACCGCACCTGGAACAAACGCGGTTTTGAAGACTCGGCGTTTGGCGCCCACCTCTACGCCGACGGCGGCTCGCTCGTGATCACCTCGAACGCGTGCACCTTCTACGACATGGACGGCAAACAACTCGATCGCCAGGAAACCACCAGCGGCGAGAACGAGCATCTCGCCGATTTTCTGGAGTGCGTGCGCACCAACCGGGCGCCGCGCGCCGAAATCGAGATCGGCGTGACCAGCACGCTCATGTGTCACTTGGGCAATATCGCCTATCGCACGGGCCAGGTTGTCAAGACCGACCCCGCGACGGGCCGTCCGGCCGGAAATGCCGAGGCCGAGGCCCTTTGGGCCCGAGAATATCGCCCCGGCTGGGAGCCGCAGGTGTAGAATCTGCGTACGGCCGCAAGCGTTTGCTGCTGCGGCAACTTCGGGTCAGTCCCGTCCGGTGATTTCCGGGGGGCTTGATCAGCGGAACAGAGGAGAAGCTCTCCATGGCGCTGCGATACGTGCTGGCCGCGACCCTGCTGCTCGGAGTCGCGCGAGGGGCCCAATCGGCAGAAGAGTTGCCGCTGCCGGCCGCGGTCGAGTGGAATCGGATCGAATTGACCGACCCGGCCGGCCAGACGCGATCGCTCGCCGATTTGCGCGGCGAGCGCGGCCTGGTTGTGGTGTTCATTGGCACCGAATGCCCCGTCGTACAGCTCTACTTGCCGCGTCTGGCCGAGTTGGCGCCGACGTTTGCCAGCCGCGGTCTGCCGCTGGTGGCTGTCGACGCCAATACGCAGGATTCGGCCGCAGAACTCGCCACGCTGATTCAAGAATTCAAACCATCATTTCCGGTGCTTCGCGACCAGCCGGCGCGCCTGGCCGATGCGCTCGGTGCCACACGCACACCCGAGGCCTTCGTCCTCGACGCGGCCGGTGCCATTCGGTACCGCGGCCGGATCGACGATCAATTTGCGCCCGGCTACCAGCGTTCCGGTCCCCAGCAGCGGTTTCTGCTCGAAGCCGTCGAGGCGCTGGCGGCCGGCAAAGAGGTCGCGCCGGCCAGCACCGAGGCCACGGGCTGCTTGATCGGCCGGGCCAAGCCGCGGGCCGCGGTCCCAGCGGCCGATGCCGGGGGTGACGTGACTTACGCCGAGCACGTCGCGCGGGTCTTGGCCCGCAACTGTGCCGCCTGCCACCGGGCGGGCGACATCGCCCCGTTCGAGCTGACCGACTTTGCCTCGGCCTCGGCCTGGGGCGAAACCTTGCTCGAGGCCGTTGATGCAGGGCGCATGCCCCCCTGGCCTGCCAATCCGCGTTACGGCAAGTTCGTCAACGAGCACCGGATGAGCGACGCCGATCGGCAATTGCTCCACCGCTGGGTCGCGGCCGGCTGTCCCGAGGGCGACCCGAACCGGCTGCCGCCGGCAGCAGAGCTGGCAGTGGCCAAAGAGAACTTCGTGCCCGACGTCGTGTACCCGGTCTCGGACCGGGCCTTCGAAGTGCCTGCGACGGGCGTTGTCGACTACGAATACCTGGCGATCGACCCGGGTTGGAAGGAAGACCGTTGGATCACGCGTGCGCAGATGTATCCGGGCGAACGCTCGGTGGTGCATCACGTGCTGATCTTCGTCCGCCGGCCGGGCGTCCAGTACGAAGGCGTCTATCCGGGCGAGCTGATCGGCGGCTTCGTGCCGGGGCTCCGGAATACAACCCTGCCCGATGGCACGGCGTATCGTGTACCAGCAGGGTCGAAGATTATCTTTCAGATGCACTATACGCCCAATGGCATTCCGCGCCGCGACCTGAGCTATGTCGGCTTCAAGTTTGCCGACCCGGCCAACGTCGAACGCGAGGCCACGATGCGGCGGGTCTCGAACTTGATGTTCCAGATTCCGCCGGGGGCGGCCAACTACCCGGCCGAGGCGACCTACCAATTCAGTCGCGACGGGCTGCTGCTGAAGCTCGTGCCGCACATGCACGTGCGCGGCAAGTCGTTCCGCTACGAAGCGACCTACCCCGACGGGCGCCGCGAGGTGCTGCTCGACGTGCCGCGCTGGGACTTCAATTGGCAGCTCGAGTACGCGCTGGCCGAACCGAAACTCATGCCGGCCGGTACCCTGCTCACCTGCAAGGCCGTGTACGACAATTCGGCCGGCAACCCCGCGAACCCCGATCCGAAGGCCTGGGTCACTTTCGGCGAGCAGACCTGGCAGGAGATGCTCTTGGGCTTCTTCACGGTCAGCGAACCGCGCAGCGCCGTCGAAGAGCGCTCGCTCGACGAGGTCGCCGGGGCCGTGCGCCGCATCGTGCAGGCGGCCGCGACCGAGGGCACCCAGGCGTCGGGCGAAGGCGTGCAGATCGAACGCTGGACGCGCCGCTCGTTCGACCTGGCCCGCGCCGCCGCGCGGCTGCGACAAGGCCACAGCGGCTCGCGCATCGAGGAGGCCGAACACATCGTCATGGGCGGATTTGCCGAGGCCCGCAAGCAGGGACTGCTGCGCCCCGTCGAGCCTGGCGGCGACGAAGTCTTGCCCGGTGTGCGGGTGCCCGGTACCCGGATGCGGCGCGGCGCGGCGTTCATGCAGCGCGGCGCGGGCGCACTGCGCGAACTGCTGACGGAAAACGACATTCGCGAGGTGCAGGTCGAACCGGTCCCCTGGCCCCTGGGATCGGCTCCGGAGACCCTGCCCGGGTCGCCGCCGCCCCCTGAGGAACTTCCTGCGCCCGCGGAGAACGCGCCGCAGACCGAGGGCGTCGACATCTAGCGCACCGGTCGCGCGCATGCGGTCCCTGGGTTGGCCCGGCGCTGCTTCACTGCAGCGGCGTGATCACCAGCCGGCCGTTCTGGACCTGAATGAACTGCCGCATCAAGCTGGCGGCCAGCGCGGCGAAATCGCCCGGCCGATCGAGCGCGACGTGAATGCCGCACAGGCACATTTCGTCGTTGGTCCCTTGCCCGAAGGTCACGGTTCGCGGCGGCGAATGCGGGTTGAAGGGGTTGCCGGCCGAGTTGTCGTAAACGGCCTCCACATCGATCACCGTGCCCTTGGGCAGCCGGAGCGGTTCGCGGAAGTCATACTGCCCTTGCCAGTTGAAGTCCCAGTCTTTGATCCAGACCAGCGGCGTCGGTTCGCTGGCACCCGGCAGTCGGGCCACGACTTTCATTTCGCGGCCGAGGTAGTGCATGTGCGGCGTCACGCCCAGCGCCGTGACGTCGAGCGGCAGCGTGTAGGCAATTTTCACCGGGGCCTGCGCGTCGCCGGCCGGCAGGTTGATCGAGGTCGTAAGCACGGGAATCGCCGTCACCGGGCGCTGCGCAGGCCGGTCGGTGAAATAAATCCCCAGTGACGAGCGATCGGTTTCGGCCTTGCCCGTCGGTGCATAGTGCATCATCACCACCGGCATGCTGCCGCGCGGCATCAACATGCCCATGCCCTCGGGCAGTCGCCGTACGACGCTGCCGGGCACCCAGGCGTTGAGGTAGCCGATCGGAACAAAGCCCGGCCCGGCCTGGCCATCGTAGCCCGGCAGCGGATCGGCCTGATCGAGTCGTCGTCCCTGGCCGCTCAGGTCGAGAAACGTGATCGCGTGATGCACGACGCGGCGATTGCCGGGGCGGAATTCGCAGGCGGCCACCTCGCGGCCCGTGAATTCTCGCGGGATCGGCAGGGCGAAATAGCGGAGCATGTTCGGGCCGTCGGCCGGCACTTCGACCGTCTCCGGAAACTCGAGCACCAGGTCCGGTTCGCCCAATTGCCACTCGTCAGGAAATGCGGGCAGCGGCGGCAGATCGGCCGCATCACCTTCGGGCGCGCCGCTGGCGACCCAGGCGCGAATCAACGCCCGTTCGCTGTCGTCGAGCCGGCGGCTGTCGACGAACTGATTGAAGCCGGGTGCCGCTTTCCACGGCGGCATGTAGCCGCTTGCCACGACCTCGGCGATTTGCGCAGCGTGTTTACGCACGTCGGCATAGCTCGACAGCGCGAACGGTGCGACCTGGCCTTCGCGGTGGCACGCGGCGCAGCGATGCCAGACGATCGGGGCGATCTCGCGGCAAAACGTCGGGCCAGTGGCCTCGGGCGTGGCCGCGAGTCCCTCGTAGCGGCAGCCGACGGGCTCGGCATACGTCACGACGGCGGCGCGCCCTTCGGCCACGGCATTCAGCGCCTCGCCCAGATTGTGTTCGTCGGGCTGGGGGCGTTCTTTCCCGACGGCCGCAAACCGGTTATCGATCCGCCCGCGATAGACCAGCGCGCCGTCGCGATCGAACACAAACGCCTCGGGAGTGTGCGTCGGGCATAGCCGCTGTACCAGCGCCAACGACGCGTCGAATACGACCGGAAAACCCAGGTCGTATTCTGTGACAAATGCCTGAGCCGTTGCGCGCGACTTCGTGCGATCGGCCAGGATGCCCACGAACGTCAGTCGCAGGCCCCGCGCCTGTTCGGCCAGGCGGTTCAATTCGGGCACGTACTTACAAGCGATCGGGCACTCCGGCGACAGCAGCACCAGCGCATATCCGCGCACCGCCGGATCGTCGCCCAAGCGGTGCTCGACGCCGGCCGTATCGACGACACGGCACCCGTCCATGTCCGGCGACCAGAGCCGTACTGCTTCTTTCCCCTGCGCGGACGAAGGGAGCAATGCCGCCGTGAGCACGGTCAACAACAGCCAGGCACGCTGGTGCCGATTTGTTTGCATGGCCGCGAGAACCCGGTAGGACATACGGGGAGGATCACCCCCCAACCTATACTGCCGTCGAGCGGTCAGGGTGTCAGGAGCAATTCCAGGTAGCTGCGCCGCTCGGACTGCGACAGGCCCAGTCGTGACGCCAGGCTGGTCAGCGCCGCCCGGGTCGCATCAAGCTGGGCCGGCTCGGCCTGAAACTCGAGTTCGGTAAAGGTTCCGAGCCCTTCGACCTCGTCGAGGGCGATCTCGCAAGTGCGCCCTTCCCAGACGAGTTCCGCCTTGCGGCGCGCCTTACGCACGGCCCGGACGGGGCGGAAGCCCAGGGCCACGAGCAGGGCCTCGTAACCGGCCGCGGCGTCGTCACCCGGCGCCAGAGGAAGCTCGATCTCGCGCCGGGTCTTGGTCGCAGCATCGAGCTTGGGGCCCTTGTAGGTCACTCGGTTTTCGCTTCCGACACGCCGGATGCGGAGGGCCTCGTCGGTTTGGGCAAAATCGCGTGCCGGGTGCGCAAAGTACTGGTCGACTTGCACGATGGGCTCGGCCAGGCAAACGCCCAGATCGCCCAGCCGAGCGACGAACGCGGGCGGATCGGCCAGCGGGAATTTCTGCTCGACTTCCAGCATGGGAGGTTAATTCTAGCGTGCCGTGGTGCGCGATCGGCGACTCGCCCGGCGCGTCGTAAGCCT
Organism: Pirellulales bacterium; assembly: GCA_019694435.1. NCBI lineage: Bacteria > Pseudomonadati > Planctomycetota > Planctomycetia > Pirellulales > Pirellulales bacterium. Next base: position 113,554 of record JAIBBZ010000010.1, on the reverse strand, counting down.
ATGCCGGGGCGATTCTTTTTGACAGTGCGCAATCGGCTCGTTATGAAAGAATTTCGGTTATGCGTGCCCAAGGGCTCGGTATCGAGCGGCAAGTCGCCCAGGGGATCGGGGCGATGACAGGCGTCTTGCGCCACCCTGTGCGGCCCGTGACAGAACCGGGTGTCGAAGCTTGTCCCGGCGGGACCGTATGAAGCGGGGCCGTGAGAAGCCGGGGCAGGAGCGCAGTCCCGACGCCCGGCAGCACCGAGCAGCAGCCTTTGATCCATCCAATCGTGTTTTTCTCCGTGAAGCCCGTCTGGGGGGAGTAGTCCCGGCATGAAATTGCATGAGTACCTGTTGAGCCACGCGGAACGGACTCCGGACCGGATCTTCCTTGAATTCATGGGAATGCAGATCCCCTTTTTCGTCGTGGCGACGCAGGCGAAGCAGGTCTGCCAGGGACTGCGCAACGTAGGCATCCAAGCAGGCGAGAGCGTCGGCGTGATGCTGCCAAATATCCCGCCGTTTGTGTCGAGCTATTTCGGCACGCTGATGAATGGCTCGGTCGTCGTCACGATGAACGTGCTGCTGCAGAAGAACGAAATCCAGTACCTGATCCAGGACAGCAACATCCGCGTGATCATTGTGTTCGAAATGTTCCTGCAGCAGGTTCATGACGCCGTCAGCGAAATGGAAAACCCGCCGCTGGTCTTCGTGGTCGGCGAAGATCCCGGTTCGCATCGCCCTTACCACGACCTGATGCCTGCCATCGACGAGTCATTCCAGCCGACCGACGTCGATCCGTCGCTGCCGATCATGACACTCTATACGTCGGGCACCACCGGCAAGCCCAAGGGCGCCCAGCTTACGGCGGCCAACGTCGAGGCCAACCTCGACATGCTCGAATCGTTGCTGCCGGTCGAAACCAACGACAAATGGCTGTGCGTGCTGCCGTTGTTCCACGTGTTTGCTCTGAACGGCATCCTGAACGCCTCGGTGCGCCACGGCACCTGCGTGGTGCTGCACCCGAGGTTCGAGGTCGAGGGCTGTTTCAAGAGCCTCGTCGAGGACGGCATCACGTCGTTCGCCGGCGTGCCGACGATGTATTTCTACCTGCTCAAGCACCCACAGGTCGGCAAGGCCAAGTTCCCGGCGCTGCGCTACTGCATCTCCGGCGGCGCGGCCATGCCGGTCGAAGTGCTCAACCAGTGGGAAAAGACCGTCGAGGCGCCGATCTACGAAGGCTTCGGCATGACCGAGACCACGGTCAGCGTGAGCATCAATCTGCCCGACGCTCGCAAGGTCGGATCGATCGGTCGCCCCTTCAAGGGCGTCGACATGCGGATCTTCGACGAGCAGGACGTTGAAGTGGCCGACGGCACGGTGGGCGAGTTGGTGATCCGCGCCCCCAACATTATGAAGGGCTACCTGAACAAGCCGGCCGAAACGGCCGAGGCCATGCGCAATGGCTGGTTCCACACCGGCGACATGGGCTATCGCGACGCCGACGGCTTCTACTACATCGTCGATCGCAAAAAAGACATGATCATCAAGGGTGGGTTCAACATCTACCCGCGCGAGATCGAAGAAGCCATCTACGAGCTGCCCGAGGTGGCCGAGGCGGCGGTGATCGGCGTGTTCGACGAGGCCAAGGGCGAACTGGTCAAGGCGATCATCGCCTGTAAGCCCGGCATGTCGCTGTCGCCTGCCGGCGTCGATGCGCATCTCCGCGCACGGCTAGCCAAGTACAAACTGCCGCAAGAATACGAATTCTTGCCCGAGCTGCCTAAGGGCCCCACGGGCAAGATTCTCAAGCGCGAGTTGCGCGACGCGAGCCAGCAATGGAACCGCGATCACACGCAAACCAAGCTCGCGAGCGAAAAGTCGACGGCCACGGCCTCGGCGACGTAGGCGAATGTGCCCAGGTGCCAGCGGCAGCGGGGCGACTAGAATCTCCCGCCGGACGGCTGTGTCCGGCGCGAATTCGGGGTCGTGCCGAGCCTTGGGCCCATGCAGATCGCGCTCGTCTATCCGCATCAATTGTTCGCCGAGCATCCGGCGCTGGACGGCGCGGCGGCGTGTGTGCTGGTCGAAGAGCCGCTGCTGTTTAGCCAATACCGGTTTCACGCGCTGAAGCTGGCCCTGCACCGCTCGGCGATGCAGCAGTTCGCGGCGCGCGTGCGCCGCCGCGGCATCGCCGTGCACGTCGCCGAGGCGCACCAACTCTGCGACACGGCCAGCATCGCGCCGCTGTTGCGGCAACTCGGCGCCACGCAGGCGCGCCTGGTCGATCCTTGCGACGATTGGCTGCTGACCCGGTTGTCGCGAGGGCTCTACGCGGCCGAGTTGCCGGTGACCTTGCTGGAAGACCCGCATTTCCTCACGCCGCTCCGGGATTTCAACGATTTTTGCGACGGTCGCCCGCGGCTGCTGTTTGCCGATTTCTACCAGTGGCAGCGACAGCGGCTAGGTATTCTGCTCACGCCGCAGGGCCGGCCCCACGGCGGCAAGTGGAGCTTCGACACGGCCAACCGCCGCAAACTGCCGCGCCGCATGGCAATACCTTGGCTTGACCGGCCGACACCCGATGCGCACGCCGCCGCGGCCGGGCGGTATGTCGCTGAACGGTTTCCGCGTGCCCGGGGCTCCGGCTGCGAACTGCGTTACCCGGCGACGCCCGAACAGGCTCAGGCCTGGCTCGGCCAGTTTCTCGACGAGCGATTGCCGCTGTTCGGCGACTACGAAGACGCGATTGCGGCCAGCGAAAGCTACCTGTTCCACTCGGTGCTTACACCCGCCTTGAATTGCGGCCTGCTCTCCCCCGCCGAGGTGATCGAGCAAGCTCTGGAACGAGCTGATCGCGTACCGCTCAACTCGCTCGAAGGTTTCGTGCGCCAGGTGATCGGCTGGCGGGAATACGTCCGCGGCGTCTATCACCGCTGGGGCCGGCGGCAACGGACGTTGAATTTCTGGGGGCATCGCCGCCCGATGCCCCGGGCCATGTACGACGGCACCACCGGCATCGACCCCGTCGACACGGTGATCCATCGCGTGCTCCAGCATGCCTATTGTCATCACATCGAGCGATTGATGGTGCTGGGCAATTTCATGTTGCTCTGCGAGATCGACCCCGACGCGGTTTATCAGTGGTTCATGGAGCTGTTCATCGACGCCTACGATTGGGTGATGGTGCCCAACGTCTACGGCATGAGCCAATTCGCCGACGGCGGGCTGATCACGACCAAGCCGTACATCAGCGGCTCGAGCTACGTGCTGAAGATGAGCAATTTCCAGCGCGGGCCCTGGTGCGCGGTCTGGGACGCGCTCTACTGGCGCTTCATCGATCGGCACCGCGAGTTCTTTGCCGGCAATCCGCGGATGGCGGTCATGGTGGCGCAGTGCGAGCGCCTGGGCAGCCGCCTTGTCGAGCATCACCGCACGGCGGAGAACTTTCTTGCCAGGTTGCACGGCTAGCCGCGGCCGCCCTACGCTGGTCGTCCGGGTATTCGTCCGAAGTCTGGCCGCGTGCAACATGGCATCGCCACTCCAACGCAACGCAATCCTCGGGCTCGTCGCCAGCCTGGGTCTGGCCGGGGCGAAACTTGTGGCCGGCGTGGTGGGCCATTCCACGGCACTCGTGGCCGACGCAGTCGAGTCGCTGGCCGATTCCGTGGGCTCGATCGTCGTCTGGCAGGGTTTGCGCGTGGCCGATCGACCGCCCGATCGCGATCATCCTTACGGCTACGGCAGGGCCGAGGCCGTGGCGGCGCTGGTCGTCGGCGGGTTATTGCTGCTCGCGGCGACGCTGATCGTCGTCAAGGCGTTCGGCGAGATGATGACGCCGCATCAGGCCCCCGCCGCGTGGACGCTGCTGGTGCTGCTGGTGGTGCTGGTCGTCAAAGAGGGGCTCTTCCGGCTCGTGCTGCAAGGTGCCGAGGAGTTTGCGTCCGACGCGGCCCGGGCCGACGCCTGGCATCATCGCAGCGACGCGATCACCTCGGCAGCCGCGTTGGTGGGCGTGACCCTGGCGGTCTGGGGCCCCGGCTGGTTCGGCTACGAGCGGCTCGTCCTGGCGGACGAGGCGGCCGCGATCCTCGCCAGCGGCATCATCGTGCTGACCGGCGTGCGCTTGATCCGTCCGGCGCTGGGTGAGCTGCTCGACGCGGTGTCGCACGAATTGGCGGCCGACGTCCGCCGCAGCGCCGCGCAGTTGCCGGACGTGCGACTGATCGAGAAAGTCCATGCCCGCAAGAGCGGCCGCGGTTACCACATCGATCTGCACCTGCACGTGCCGCCGGACATGGACGTGCGGACCGCGCATGCCTTGGCCGGTAAGGTCAAGGCGCACATTCGCGCCCAGCACCCCAGCGTGGAACAGGTCTTGATCCACATCGAGCCTGCCGAGGAGTGAGGCCCCTAATTCGCCTCGGGGACCGATAAGGTCCGCTCGCTTTCCGTGTTTGCCGCAAGCTCGTCGGGCCAGAACCAGGCGGGTTTGAACCGTCCGGCCGCATAGAGCGGCAATTGATCGGCGAAATGCTTCGATTCCGGGTGGTCGGTGATGCCAAACGGCAGGCAACTGACGGCCCGGGTGCGGCCCGAAAAGTCGATCAGCATGCCATAGCTGGAACCCGTATCGCACCAGAGCCGGCCGTCGCGGACACTGCCCGAACTCGGTCGCAGGGCGGCGCCGATCAGAGCCGTGGCGCCTGCCCCGCGCGGGATCCCGCAGCCGATCATGCCCATTTCAACGTCGCCGCGGCGGATGCGGCAGAAATCCTGCCACGGTAGATCCAGCGGCTGCGATGCGCCGCGCAACCGATCGGTAACGGCCAGCACGGCCGCCGCGAGCGGGGCGTCATCGCTGGGCGGTTCTTTGCCAAGCAGCGCGGCGACGGTCTTGTCGGTGGCCAGGTGCCAGAACAGCGCCGCCCCGCGCGAGGTCAGATCAGTCCGTCGATCCCAGCGGTCGAGCACCGTGGCCACCTCGGTCAAGGCCGCGCGCCGCTCCGCATCGTGATCGGCCTGGCGCAACAGCGCGGCCACGAGCGGCGGGACATATCGCCCGGCCGCTTCGATCTGCGTATCGGTTGCATACGCCGCCAGTTCATCCCAATCGACCAACGTGTCGTTGGACAGCAGCTCGTTCAGTCGCCGCGAGCGGCTGTTCGCCAATTGACGATTCATGTATGGCGGAAAAGTGCTCAGGTCCGGTGCGCCTTCCGGCGTGACGTTCTGGGGGCCGCTGTTGGCGTTGAGCAGAAACCCGGCCGGCGGATTGAGCGTCTGGGGCAGCTCTTCGAGCGGGTGAAACCCCTGCCATCGGGCCCACGCTGCGTCGCCCGGACGCAGGTCGCGGGCATCGATGCGCGTGTCGCGCTCGGCCACGCGCCCGTTGCTGACGTAGTAGATGTCGCCGGCCGTGTCGGCGTAAACGATGTTGAACATCGATAGTCCCAAGGGACGCAGCGCGTCGCGGAACTCGCCGACGTTGGCCGCTTGCGCCATGTGGGCCAGTTGTTCCACTCGGCCGCCGATTTCCGGCAGCGGTAGGGCAAACACGTAGGCCTTGCCCGCGGCCTCGGCAACGACGGGCCCGACCGAGGTCCATTTGCACGCGCGTGCCCGCTTGTTTGACGCGCCGTCGCCGCCGGTTGCCGATGCGATCGCATATTCCTCGGTCGCCGTGCGGAACGCTTGCCAGCCGTCGACGTCCTTGTATTGGGTCGGGTCGTCGGGCCGCACTTCGAAGACGAACACGTCGCCCAGGTCGGGCCCGTTGACGGTCATGCACCAGCCGCTGTGATCGGTGCGGCCCATGCTGACATAGGGCGACCCGAAGAAGCAGGCCCCCATGACGTTCGTCTCGGGCCCCACCGTGTGCATCTCGTACCAGCGAAAGAAACCGCTCAGGGGCAAATGGGGATCCATCGACAGCAGCGCCTGGCCCGTGGCCGACCGCCGCGGCGCGAGGGCAAACTGATTTGATCCCCACAGTTCGTCGGAATCGCGCGGCAGCGCTTCCAAAGCCGCGAGCCGGACTCCTGCCCTTTCGAGATCGCCTCGGCAATCGCGCAGGCAGAACAGCAGATCGATGTATTGGGCAAACGCCAGCACGTGCGCTGGTTCGACCGGCGAGACCCACGACGGAGTTTGCGCGCGATGTTCGGCCAGATAGGCATTCACGCCGTCGCAAAAGGATTCCAGGTCGCGACGCGCGTCGGCATCGAGCTGCGAAACGCCCGCGCGGGCACGCGCCGGCAGTTCGAACAACCGCACGAGATGGTCGATTTCGAGCTGAGCAGCCCCTTCGCGTTCGGCGGCGCGGCCTTGGCCGCGGAGGAAGTTCGTGGCGAGGTTCTCCAACTGGTCCTCGGCCTGCGCGTAGCCCACGCCAAAGAGCAGCTCGCGATTGCCGGCAGCGATCACGTGCGGCACCCCGTACGTATCGCGGACGATCCGCACCTTCCCCGCGGGTGGCGGGTTGTAATCCGCTTGCTCGGCGCCACAAGCCGCCACGTAGAGGAACAGCCAGCAGACCAACGACCCCGACCAACTCGAACGCAGTGTGTTGGAAAACATCGAGTGGTTACCTGTGCCTGGATCAAGCGTTGCGGCCCGGTCTCCGCCGATCGTCGCAGCCGCACGCGCCGGAAAGTCTAACAGGTGGTCCGCGTCGCAGGGGGCGCAGCGCAAAGGGCCTGCGCCGTTCCCTCTTCTGCCTCGACAGCGAAATCGGCTATATTCGCAGGGACGTTGACAAGTGTTCAGCGTGCCGCGGCGAGCGACGGGGCCGTCGACTGCGGCGCGCGACGATTTCACGATTCTTGTTTCCTGCCATGACCCGCGAAGCGATCCTCCGCCCGGCCGACGACCCCCAGGACGACGATCGCGACCTGCGCCCGCAGCGGATGATCGACATGGTGGGCCAGCGCGAGGTAATGGCCCGGCTGGCGATCGCCGTCGATGCGGCCCGCAAACGAGGCGAGCCCTTAGGGCATATCTTGTTCGACGGCCCGCCGGGACTGGGCAAGACGACCTTTGCCACGGTCATTCCGCGCGACCTGGGGGTGCCGCTGCAAATCGCCAGCGGCGCCGCGCTCGACGCCCCCAAGGATTTGCTCCCCTACTTGACTAACATCGAGGAGGGGGCCGTGTTGTTCATCGACGAGATTCACCGCCTGCCCAAGGCCGTCGAGGAGTTTCTCTATCCGGCGATGGAAGACTTCCGCATCGACATCGCCCTGGGCGAGGGCGTCAATGCCCGGACGATCAACATGCCGCTCAAGCGGTTCACGCTGATCGGCGCGACGACACGGCCGGGCCTGTTGTCGGCGCCGCTGCGCGACCGGTTCCAGATGCGCGAGCACTTGGATTTCTACTCGGTCGTCGAATTGGCCGACATTGTGCGGCGCAGCGCGGCCAAGCTGCGCGTGGCCATCGACGACACTTCCGCCGCCATCGTCGCGCGTCGCAGTCGCGGCACGCCCCGAGTGGCCAACAACCGCCTGCGCTGGGTTCGCGACTATGCCACGAGCAAGGCCGACGGTCGGATCACCGTGGCCGTCGCCGAAGCGGCCCTCGACATGCAAGGCATCGACACGTTGGGGCTTGACGTGCAGGATCGCCGCTATCTGGAGACGATCGTGCGTGTGTTTCAGGGTGGGCCGGTCGGCGTCGAGTCGGTCGCCTATACGATGAACACGCCGCCCGATACGCTGATCGACGACGTCGAGCCGTTTCTCTTGCGCCAGGGGCTGTTGATTCGCAGCCCGCGGGGTCGCAAGCTCACCGACGCGGCCTATGAGCACCTGGGCGTGGCTGCCCCCAACTCGGGCGATTCTGAACAGCGGACCCTGTTCTAGGCGGCGGCCCCTGTTCCAGCCGGCCAATGTTCACCCCCGGCCAAGGCCCCGGCGAATGCCACCTTCGGGGCGGTTGCTGGCTCGCATGAATTGCCGCCGAATTCCGTGTCACGTGCTGCGTGCGGCAGGGCGCAAAGGTGCGCAGCACCGCACGCACAGTGCGGCCCTCTCGCACACCTGCAGCACGCTTTTTTCAGCGGATTTTTTATTTTTTTCCCGCGTGTCCCGATGCTTCCCTGTGGGGGCAAGAACTCGTGAAGGCGAGTTTTTTCGGGTCCCTAGGCGATGGCCAGCGGTGCTTGCGAGGGACGCGCCTTGGACCACCGGACGACCACTGCCCAACACAACGCTAATTCGTTTGCGGGCACATGGTTTGCACACCGTGGGCCAATCCCGAGAAACAGGCGCCTGCCTGCGGCGAAAACGCGGGTGCCCAATGCTGAGCTCCGGGCGGGCAGCGGCCCTGAAGGAGCACCGATCGAACCGGCCCTCCATCGAAACTGGTCCCCAACGGATCAGGTAATCCCCTAGCGAACCCTTTGCAAAACGACGTGCGTGCGGTTGGATCACCGCGCGAAGTTTTGCCGCCTGCGAAGGAAGAGTGAAGGAACCGACATGAGAAAGATTTTCCTGCCCCTTGCAACGTTCGCCCTGCTGTCAGGTTTGACGATGGCGTCGACGGTTCAGGCGGCCGAGGCCGTTGGTCTGAAGCCCGAAGTGGCCGGCGCCGCCGAGGCCGCCTCGCCTATCGGCATGAAGATCGACGGCTTCAAGCTCTTGGACTACCGCGGCAAGGATCACAGCCTGGCCGACTATGCCGACCACCAGGTGCTGGTCGTGGCGTTCCTGGGAGTCGAGTGCCCGCTGGTGAAGTTGTACGCTCCGCGGCTGCAGGAAATCGCCAATCGCTTCGCCGACCAGGGCGTCGCGGTCATCGGCATCAACTCGAACCGTCAGGACCCGCCGACCAAGATCGGCGCGTTCGCCCAGCGGTCTGGCGTCGAGTTCCCCATTCTGAAGGACCCGGACAACGCGGTGGCGGACCAGTTTCACGCGATCCGTACGCCGGAGATCTTCGTGCTCGATCGTGATCGCGTCGTGCGCTACTGGGGCCGCGTCGACGATCAATACGGCTTCACCACCGGCGTCGGCTACGGCAAGAAGGAAATTACCCGCGAAGACCTGATCGTCGCCCTTGAGGAAGTGCTCGCGGGCAAGCCGGTCAGCGTGGCCGTGACCCCGGCGCCGGGCTGCCACATCGGACGCGTTCCGAAGGTTTCGCCGCACGGCGACGTGACCTTCTCGAATCAGATCGTCCGCATCATCAACAATCGCTGCGTGCAGTGCCACCGCGAGGGCCAGATCGGTCCGTTCGCGATGACCAGCTACGACGAGATCGTCGGTTGGGGCGAGATGATTCGCGAAGTGGTGAACGACAATCGCATGCCGCCCTGGCACGCCAGTCCCGAGTACGGTCACTTTGCCAATGATCCGCGCTTGACCGAAGAAGAAAAGTCGTTGATCTCGACTTGGGTCGCCAACGGCATGCCCGAGGGCGATCTCAGCCAGATGCCGTCGCCGCCTAATTTCGGCGAGGGCTGGGGTATCCCCACGCCTGACGCGATCTACTACATCGACGAACAGCCCTACCAGGTGGCCGGCGAAGGTGTGATCGACTACCAATACTTCGTCGTTGATCCGGGCTACACCAAAGACGTCTGGCTCAAGGCATTCGAATGTCGGCCGGGCAACTATGCGGTCGTGCACCACATCATCGCCTTTATTCAGGAGCCGAGCGGCAAGCGGACCCCGGTTCCGGCCTACGTGCCCGGCAAGGATGCACCGCTACCGAGCGAAGTGAACGGCCAATACGTGGGCTCGGGTGACGAACGCGGTTCGGGTGGCGCGACCTCGGCACGACGTGGCGCTCAGATCGGCTATGCCCCGGGAATGCCGCCGGCAAATTACAAAGACGGGTGGGGCCTCCGCGTCCCGGCCGGCAGCAAGTTCGTGTTCCAGATGCACTACACAGCCGCCGGCACCGAGCAGCCCGACCGGAGCTGCCTGGGCGTCGTGTTTGCCGATCCGAGCACGATCAAGCATGAAGTCCAAGGCGGCGTGTGCGGCACGGTCTCGTTCGCCATTCCGCCCAACGATCCGGACTACGTGGTCACGGCCAAGCACCGAATTCGTCGCGATACGCTGCTGGTCGGCTTTATGCCGCACCTGCACGTGCGTGGCACGGCCTTCCGCTACGAAGCGGTCTACCCGGACGGCCACACCGAGATCCTGCTCGATGTGCCGCGCTACGACTTCAATTGGCAGTTGTGGTACGAGCCGAAAGAGCCGGTGCTGCTGCCCAAGGGCAGCAAGCTGATCTGCACGGCGCACTATGACAACTCGGAAGACAACGTCTACAACCCCGATCCGTCGGCCGAAGTCGTCTTCGGCGAGCAGACCTGGGATGAAATGATGTTCGGCTGGTACGTGTGGATCGATCCGCATGACAACCCGCAAGACCGTGCGCAGGGCCTGGCCGGAGCCACCGAGCCGGACCAAGCGCAAGAGATCGCTGTCGACGAGGCGACCGAAGGTTCGGGCGACTGAGAAGTCCAAGCCACCAGGCTCGAGAGGGCGCGGGCCCACTCGGTCCCACATCCCTGGACCCGAATTATCCAAGCCCCAAACACTCGAGCCGCCCCGGACGATTCCTCGCCCGAGGCGGCTCGGAGTTTTTGTTGGGGGCGGCATGGCAAGCAATGCCGCCGGCCGCGAGCCGGTGCGGCTTACTTCACCTGCGACTTGAGCGCCGCCAGGGCCGCGTCGTAGTTCGGATGCTCGGCGACTTCTTTCACCGTTTCGGCGTAGACGACCTTGCCGTTGGCGTCGAGCACGAACGTGCCGCGGGCCAGCAATTGCAGCTCCTCGATCAGCATGCCCCACGAGCGGCCGAAATTGCGATCGAAATAATCACTGCAGCTCATCAGATTGGTGATTTGCTCGGAACCGCAGAAACGGTTCATCGCGAACGGCAGATCGACGCTTACCGTCACGGCATTGATCTTGTCGCCCAGGCTCGCCAGCTCCTGGTTGAATCGCTTGGTCTGCTGCTGGCACACCGGCGTATCGAGTGACGGGACAACGCTCAGCATCGTTGGCTTGCCCTTGAGCGTTTCCAGCGTGACCATTTGCATGGCCCCGTCGGCAAAGCGGCGCAGCGAGAAATTGGGCGCCTGCTGCCCAACCTTCACTTCGTCGCCGGCCAGGGTCATCGGGTTGCCCTTGAACGTTACTGCTCCGCTTCGTGACATCGCTTGCAAATCCTTGTCGAAGGCCGTGATTGATGGAGGGTGCCGAGGTCGGCCTCCGCGATCGGGGAAGCCAAAACCTCAACGCGAGTTGACATTATTCCGCTGCTCGCGCGGCTTAGCAAACCGCTCTGCTCCGGCGTCGATGCGGAGGGCGCTCCCCCGCGCGAAGGCGGAGCGCATCTACTGACCGCAGTGGATGTTCGCGATAGCATGCGGAGAAAGACTTGTATGGTTGAGCAGAATGCGTATGGTGAAGTGGTCGCACCAATCTTCGGTCCGCGACCACCCCAGCGGGTGCTCTTCCCCCTGACGCATGGAGTGTCGGCGATGACTCAGGTCGTAAGCAATTGGCAATATGCCGTCGACCGGGGGCCCGATTGGCTGTTCGTGCGGCTGCTTCCCGTGGCAGATGCCCCGTGCGCGGGCGACGGTGTAGCCGACGATATTTGGCGCCTGGCCCAGCAGCACCTCGTCAGCCGCGTGGTGCTCGAAATGGACCAGGTGGGCGTCTTGCGCAGCGAATTGATCGGCCAGTTGGTGCTGCTCCACAAGCGCATCGCCGCTCAAGGCGGCCTGCTACGGCTGTGTGGGCTGAGCACCGCGAATCAGTGCGTCCTGCAAGCGGCCAGGCTCGACACGCGGTTCCACAACTACGCCGACCGCGGCGCGGCAGTTATGGGCCATCGCCCGAGCAAGCCGCGCTAACACCGGTTCGGCGTGCAACCGGGCGTCCAGATGAAGAAGCACGAGCGGTGCGAGACCGCGATCAGACCCACTCGACTTCGAGCTGGTTCTCGATTTCGCCGATCCCGTCCACCTGGCGAAGCGCTTCTTGCGCCATCTGCTTGTGGAAGTAGGAAGCCACGGTGCCCTTAAGGGTCACGCGGCCGTTCTGCGACTCGATGCGCAGATTGCGCCGGGCCAGGTAGGGATTGCGCGAGGCGATCTCGTCGAGCCGTTCATCGAGACAGGGAGCGTCGAGCATCTTGTTCATGGGGATCGGCGGGGTGGGCGGTGGGGCAGGAGATTCGCGGCGGCAGCGTGCAGGCACCGTCGGGTCCTTCGATCAATCGGCAGGCGGCGGGAAGCGGGTAAAGTCTAACCGTCAAGAAAGCCGGAGCGGTGCCGCAAGGCCGGGCCACTTTGCCGGATATGCGGCCCATAACGGCATGATTCGGCGGCTCTTGCCGCACGCTACCAGGGCAACGCCATCAGAGTCGCGATGCTGGCTGCTCCCAAGAGCCATCGGACGAGGGCCAGCCGCCGCTCGAAGTGTTTTTCGGACTGCGGCGAAGCGAGCACCCGACGCAGCCGGTTCGCGCGCCGGGCCAGCCCGTCGTGCTGCCAGGTCGCCCGATTTGCGGCGCCCGAGTGGGCCACCAAACGCTCGAGCGTGGCGAGATAATCCTCGACGGCCTGATCGAGCCCCGCCGCCGGTGTCGTCGACACGGGGCATGCGGCCAGCCGCTGCGCGGCCAGGGCACGGCAAGCAAAGGCGTCGGCCTGGATCTCCAAGGCCCGGGCCAGACGGCCGATGCCGAACCAGACATACAATCCGCCCAAGACGGCGATCCACACGATGGTCATTCCCGTCGCGTTGGCCGGCCATTCGGCCTTCAGGCCGGCGACGGCCGCTCCCACGGCCGCAAGACCCACCGGTGCGAACACCGCGCAGGCCCGCGACAATAGGTGCCGGTAGCGCAGATGCCCCAACTCGTGCAGGAACACGGCCTCGATCTGCTGCGGTGCGAGCGTGGCCAGTAGCCCGTCGCTGAGAAACACAAACCGACAGCCGGGCACGATGCCGGCGACCGCTGCGTTGACGATTCGGCGATCGCTCTGCCAGACCAGCAATCGATCGATGCGCACGCGGCTGGCCGCGCACAACTCGAGCAGGCGTTCCTTGAGCGGTCCCTCGGAAAGCTCCGCCGTGGGCCAGACCATTCGCAGCAGCCAGGGATAGCCCAACACGAGCAACGCCAGGAACATGCCGCCGGCAATCACCAGCGCGGCATTCGTCAGCGGGCCCGGCGGGAGCCAACCCAACAGATCGGACGCGGCCGCCGCCAGAAGTACCGGCACCGCCACTGGCAACACTTGCTGCCGCAGGTTCCGGACCAGGTAGCGTAGACGCGAATGGTGCCCCGGCGATGGAATCCCGCAGCGCGCGGCGCGGCGGGCGAGGGCCTCTTCGACGCGATAGGTGGCCGCCCACAGCAAGAGCAAGGGCCCCAGCACCGGCAGCAGGATCAGCAGTTCGTCGGCCAGCACCCAATCCTGAAGGCCGAATCGTTGGCGAACGATCTCACCCCAGCCGGCGGCAAACGCTAGCGCGACGACCGAAATCAGCCAGAGCGCATGTGCCCTGCCGCGCCATCGTTCAAAGCGATCGAGCAAGGGGCCCGAGGCGACCGATGGGGCCGAAACCCCGCGAGCCGTCCATGCGGCCGCGGCCATGGCAACGAGCGGCGCCGCCATCGCGGCGGTGCCCACAAACAGCAGCCGGTTGGCCAAGCTACCCCAGGCAAACTCTGGCGGGAATTCGGCCGCCACGAGCGCGAGCAGAATTGCCAGGGCGATCGAAAGGGGCATGCGAAGCTCGCCATCACGCAGCGCGGAAGTTATCCGGGGCAAACGGAACTTCGGTCGCCCAAAGTACCAGCGTAATTGCGCTACCGCGGGCCACCAATCGCCAGGGCAGGCCTACCCCCGGCATCCTCGGCCGTACAGCGCGGAATGCGGCGAGAGCGGATTACCAAGCCTATTTGCCACCGGCCGCACCGCCCAGATTGGGGGCCGGGAGATTCTTCGTCAGGTCACCCATCGCATCGCTCATCGGCTTGGCCATCAGCTGTAGCAACAGGCTCGGCCGGGCCGCGGTCTCGACCTTCGGTTCCTCCGCCGGCGCAGGCTCGGCTGCCGGGTCTGCAGCGGGCGTGTTGGCCTCGTCCTTGGTGGGCTCTGCCGCCGTCGTCTGTTCGGCCGGCGTCGCAGCCGGTGCCTCGGCCGAAGTCTCGGCGGCGGCCGGGGCCGAGGGTGCCTGACCCGGAGTGTAGGCGGGCGCCTCCGTGGCCGACGCCTGGTTGGCGCTCGAGTCCGCCTTCGAGCAGCCCGAAACGGCGACCGCCAGACACACGCAGCAGCACACCCACCCTAGCCTGATCATCGGATTACTCCGGAGAAGAAGGTTGATTCGCGCGTGTCAGCCTACCATCCACGCCGGCAGTTCGCCAGCAGCGGGCAATTTCACGACCCGTGCGCTGGTGATGTCCGGTGTGGCGAGCACGTCATTGATCGCGGCCTCGGGGGGCAAGGTGTCGAGATTCAGCACGCCGATCGCCTCGCCGCCGGGTGTTTCCGAGGCGCGGCCCACCGACATCTGGCCGATGTTCACCTTGTGATTGCCGAAAATGGTGCCCACTTTGCCGATGATGCCGGGCACGTCGCGATGCGTGAACACGAGCAAGACGCCGTCGAGATAGGCCTCGAGGCGATAGTCGCCCAGCCGCACGAGCCGGACGAGCTTGTTGCCGAAGATCGTGCCGGCCGCCGTATAGGTCTTCACGTCGGTGACGACCTCGGCTGTGATCACACTGCTGAAATCACCGCGGTCCGAGCGGCTTTCCTCGGCCAGGTCGATGCCGCGTTCGCGGAGCAATACCTCGGCATTGACGATGTTCACTTCTTCTTCGAGTGCCTTGCTCAGCAGCCCGGCCGCGAAGCTCGCCGCCAGCAGCTTCGTGTCTTTGGCCGCGACGTCGCCGCGCACGACGAGCTTGCAGCGCTTCGCGGCGCCGCGATTCATCTGGGCGTGCAACAGGCCCAACCGGTAGGCCACGTCGAGATAGCCGCGCAAACCTTCGAGCAGCTTGGCATCCAAGGGGGTCATGTTGACCGCGTGCCGGATGGTGCCCTTGGTGAGGAAGTCGACCAGCAAACCGCAGCCTTCGATGGCGACGTTCGCCTGAGCCTCTTCGGTGCTCGCCCCGAGGTGGGGCGTACAGACCACGCCGGGCATGCCGAACAGCGGGCTCGACGTGCACGGCTCCTCGGCGAACACATCGAGCGCCACGCCGGCGATTCGCCCGCTCTTCAGCCCTTCGACCAGCGCCGCCTCGTCGTAGATGCCGCCGCGGGCACAGTTGATCAGCCGCACGCCGGGCTTCAGCACCGCCAGCTCTTCCATGCCGACCAGGTTGCGCGTGGCATCGGTCAGCGGGGTGTGTACGGTCAAGTAATCGACCTGCGGAAGCATGTCGCGCACCGAAGCGATGCTCTCGATCCCCAGCTCCTTGCAGCGCTCCGCGCTGATGAACGGGTCATAGCCCAGCACGCGCATCTCGAACGACTTGGCCCGTGCCGCCACGGCCTGGCCGATGCGGCCCAGCCCGACGATGCCCAGGGTCTTGTCGGCAAGTTGACTGCCCATGTACTTGCTGCGTTCCCACTTGCCCTCGACCAGGCTCTGGTACGCCGGGTGAATCGAGCGGCTCAGGGCCAGCATTAGGGCCATCGTCTGCTCGGCCGTCGAAACGGTGTTGCCCGCCGGGGTGTTCATCACCACGATGCCCTGCCGCGTGGCGGCCGGCAGGTTGATGTTGTCGACGCCGACGCCGGCCCGCACGATGACGCGCAGCCGCTTGTTGCCCACGAGCGACTCGGGCGTGATCTTCACGCCGCTGCGACAAATGGCCCCGTCGAACTCGGCCAGCGCTGCCCTCAGCTCTTCGCCCTTGAGGCCCGTTCGGGTCTCATGCTCAATGCCGGCCTGGGACAGGATTTCCAGGCCCTCGGCCGAAAGTTTGTCGAGAACGATCACACGGGGCATCGGAGGGTCTCGCCTGCAGCACTCAAGGGAAACAAATTCAACAACACGCGCAACGGGGCTGCCTGTTCGGCGGCCAGAAAGCGGGAATTGTACCCCTGCCTGCCCAGATTGACGATGGGGGGTGCGGCAGAGAAGCCGCCACCGCCGTGGCGCGGCGACGATCGATGGCCGCAGTTACAGGCGGCGTTTGACTTAACGCGTCGTGGTCGCTGGGGGCGTCACCACGGTTTGCGTCGTCGCCGGCGGAGTGACCAAAGGCGCCGTCGTCGGCGTCGCGGTCAAGGGCGAACTGCTAAAGGCCTGTTGCAAGGCAGCCATCCGCGCCTGCACCTCGGGCTGGAAGCGATCGTACCAGAGCGACCGCTGATAGTCGGCCAACGCCTGGGCCGAGTCGCCCAGGTCTTCGCGAATCTTTCCCAAGGAGGCCAACGCAGCGGCGTTGTCTGGATCGGCGGCCAGGGCTTCGAGCAGATATTGCTTGGCCGCTTCGCGATCGCCCGACTCGACGAAGAGCCGCGCCAATTCGATCTTCGGCTCGGCCATCGTCGGATTGCGCTCGACCCAGCCCTCGATCAGCCGAAAGGCCTCGGCCTGCCGCGATTGTTCCGTGAGTAAGACGGCCAGGCCCCGATAGCAATCGCGATGGTTGGGATCGCGGTCGAGGCACTGGTTGTAATAGCTCTCGGCGAGTTTCAGTTGCTCGGGGTTGTTCTGCAATTTGCCGAGCTGGTGGTAGCTCGCGGCCAGGTTGTAGTAGCCGTCGGCGTTGTTCGGATCGCTGGCCACGGCTTGTTGAAACCGCGTGATCGCTTTGTCGTAACTGCCTTGCGACTGCAGACGCACGCCGTCGGCGTTCTGCCCGTGCGCCACGACTCCGCATCCGGCCGTGGCCAACATCATCAAGGCGGCGCACGGCAACAGCGCCGCGCGGTCATGGTGCGACGGTTGATAACAGAGCTTCACGACATCGACCTCCTGTCAGGGCCAGTCGCCTTGGTACGCCCCTCACGCGTTGGCATTCCGTCGTGCTGAAACGCACCCACCGCCAACGTCATCGTCGCGCAAGGCCCGATGACAATCGGGGCGGAGAATAAACACGCCGCGGCTGCGACACAAGGCGAGTCGCAGCCGCGGCGCGGGAGGCTCGCGGCAGGAATTGGTCGCATCGCGGCGTACGCATGCGGCGGCATGGTAGCGGCGATGCGCTAGCTAGGCCGTGGCTTCGTCGACGGTGGTCAACTCCGGATTTGCGTCGACCTCGGCGGCTTGCGGTTGTTTGACGTAACCCAGGCCGCGAATCACCTCGAGCACCTCGCTGCACGTGGGAAACATCCGGCCGCTGGTCCGTTTGTAGAGGTCCATGGCCCGCATGAATTCGATCTCTTCAATCGTGTATTCGCGTTCGCAAGTCGTGGGGTCGATCTGGCGGCGGCGCTGCACCTTCTCGCGGCGCTCGCCCTGGCGTCGCTCGACCGCGACAGGGGCATCGGCCCCGCGGCGGTCCTTGTCCTTCTGGTTGCGGCGCTCGCTGCGACCGCGACGATCCAGTTTCAATTCCGAGGTGGGCTTCTTGGTGGGCACGGGAGGCGGTTCCTGGGGGCATGGGGAGGGAGAAACCGGGGTCGGGCTTCCATGACCCTCACCGCTGCTGGGGGCAGGCGGTTGCCTTCAAGGCTGCGAGACACACATCGACGCGGGACGTTGTGAAAATACAACGCCTAGAAAAAATAGCTGGTTTTTCGCGACGATGCGGTTCCGGCAAAGATGACCGTGTGCGCAAAGATGCCGGCTGTAGAGAAGGTACGCCCGCAGATTCGGCAGAACCGTCACTTAGCGTGACGCAGGCCCGGCGCTGGGCACGACCGTGGGGGCGGCAGTTGCGCGAACCACGCCCGCCGGGTTCGGCGGGTCCATCGACAGCACCAACGAGCCGCTCAGGGCGTCGCCCTGGAACTTGGTTGCCAGGACGATGGTTTCAGCCAGGGCCAACACGTCGTCGAGCCGTTGCAGGCTGCTGTTGACCTGCCGCGTGGTCATGCCGCGCGCGACCCCCAGCACAAAGCGAATCACCTCGGGGCGCTCGTCCAGCAGCTGTCGCATCCGGGCACAATCGATGTACACCACCTGGCTGGCCTCGGAGAACCGCGGACCGAGCAGCTTGCGCAGGTGTTCCTGGGCCCCGAGCGACTTGGCCGGGTCGACGGCCGTCGCTTCGAGCACGGCTTGACGCGAAGTGCCGAGCGTGAAATAGCCCTGGTGCACGGCGAACGCCGGGACCAGTCCGGCGGGCAAGAACCGCATGCCGGTCAGCGACGTGACGCGGACCCCGTTGATTTCTTCTTCGAGGACTGCGGCGCCTTTTTGCCCCTTGGGCAGGCGGTTGTTCAGAAAGTTTACGGCCACGTTCATCGCCGAAACCAGGCCGGACTGTAGGACCTCGGCCACCTCGGGCTGGTCCGAATTTGCCGGCCGCGGCTTGGTCTTTACGTTGACGACCCAGCCCGGCTCGGCGCGGCGGGCATCGGGCCCGCGCAGATCGCGGAGGCTGATGTTGATCTCCGGGCCGAGCTGCGGGAGCACTTCTTCGAGCACGTCCATGCCCATGAACATGCTCTGGGCGATGTCGCGGAACTCGTCCAGCTGCTCGACTCGGTCGTCGCCCTGCGATTCGATCGCGGCGTTGACCAGTTCACCCAGGTCGACCTGCAGTGCCGCGGCAAAAATCGCGTCTTGCGGAATGTGGTCTAAACCGTCCGCCCCGCCCTGCAAACCGCTGATCGCCTTCGTCAGCCGTTCGCCCAGCTTGACGGGGTCGAACTGCACGTGCGCGTCGACGCGCAGCCCGTGATCCAGGTCGATGGCGGCCACCGAGTAACTGGCCGCTTTCCAGACCTGGTTGATGGTGTCGCGCGCGGTGAGCAGGTTGTCGACGTTGTCCTCGACGGTCGCCAGCACGGCTCCGTCCCAGACACGCGGGTTCATGAAGACACGAATCGCGGCCTGCGGATCGATCTTGGTGATCGCTTCTCGATAGGCTGTTTGACGGCTCAAGTCGTTGGTCGATTCGCCGGCCTGTAGCTCCAGGGTGCGGCGCATCAGCGCCTCGGAATTGGTCAACACGGCCGTGTTTCCGAGGCTGGTCAAAAACACCTGCAGTGTCTCGTCCCCGTGCTGCAGCGGCCGCGCGCGGTAGGTCAGCCCGGCATGTTGCCGAGCCTCGGCGAGGGGCTTGACGCCCGCAGGGTTGGCGGGCGGGCCCATGGGACTGAGGGCATTCAAGAACCGCTCCAAGAGCGCCCGGTCGCTGGCCTCGAGCAATACCAGCCCGACCCCGTCACCCCATTGCTGCTCCTGTTCGTCCGTGGCTTGCAACCCGGGGGCGTCGGCGGGCCAGGCCGCCATGACCACATGCTGCCCGAACAGCTTGCTGCTGAACTCATCGGTGGGCACGCCCAACGCTGCTGCCATGCGATCGGCAATCTCGGTCAATTGCAGGCCGTTGTCTTCGACCCACTCGGCCAACGGCGGGAACTTGGTCAGGCGGTCGAACAGCGGATTGCTGAAAATGCGCGTGCCATGCTCCTGCATGTTTCGCAACTCGATGCAGACGCCGACGTCGTCGGGCACCAGTTCGACGAGCGACTTTCCGGCTGGTTCGTCCGCTCGACAAGCAGCAGCGCTGCCGCAGATGAGCGCAATGGTTGCCAGGCACGCGGCAGCAAAGCGAAGCATGAAAACCCGGTTCGTCATCTAGCGATGGCCCCTGCCCCGTCGCGGCAACACTTCGCAGACTGGGGGTAGCAAAGACTCGTGAAACGCAACATCTGGCCCCAATGGCGGCGTCGGGCTCAGTCTAGTTCGCACCACAACACAACGCTCTGCGCCGGGACGCCTGGCGGCTTGCCACGAATCAGGAGCTCGGAGGAGTTTCGATTTCCGGAACCAGGTCGAGCAGGAAGCTGAAAGCGCCTTCGGTCGATTTGCGCACCGGACGGAGCCCCCGGCCCAACTCCTCGACCCACTCGGTTTGGGGCAAGGCATCGTCCTTCTCTGGTTGCGCGGCAACGTCGGCTGCCGGAGCCTGGTCGCTGTCGGCGGCTGGTTCTACCTGCGGAGCAGCCTGCTGGGGCGAGGTTGCCAAGGCGCCCGGCAGCAACAGTGCCAACTGGCTCAAACTTGTACCGGTCGTGTGCAGAAATTCTTCGTATTGCTCGCCGCTGTTGGCGATGAGTTGGCGGAGCGACGCTTCGGCAGCCATCTGGTTGGGAGCCGCCGCATCCGCCGGAGCAGATTCCACCGCACCAGAATCCGCTGTCGCAGGCGTAACGGGTGCCGGCGCGGACGCGTTCTGCGCGACACCAGTCTGCGGGGCATTTGCCAGCCGTTCCGGCCGATTGCCCGGCGCGGGCATCGAAAGCCAAGCGGCCAACGCTACGACGGCCGCCACGGTGGCCAAGCCCATCGCCCAGCGCAAAGTCTGTCGCGCGGTGGTCGACGGCTCCGCACTCCGGGGTTGCAATTCTTCACGCCGCAGATCGACGAGCACGCGCGTGGCGAGCGTCGGCGAAGCCGTGGGGATCTCCAGGCGACGAACGCCTTCGAGCAGCAACTGGAACGATTGCATCAGTTCGTGACAGGCCGGGCATGAACGCGCATGGCCACGCAGAGCGCTCTCCGCTTCGAGGGGCCGGCGCTCGTCGAGCGTGTCCTGTAGCCGCAGTTCGAATTCGTCACAGTTCATTACTGATCTCCTCGACCACGCCGCGGCGCCGCAGGTAGTCGGCCATTTCACGCCGAGCCCGGTGGACCCACGTCTTGACCGTCCCCAGGGGGCAGCCGAGCGCGTCGGCGATCTCCTGGTAGCTCAACTGCTGCTCGTGGAACAGCAGAAAGGCCTTGCGGTATTCGTCCCTCAACTCGGCCAGTGCCAACTCGACCTCTTCGGCCAGCTGCCGATGGGCCCCCTGATCGGGGCTGTCGTCGGCCAGCTCGCTGGAAAGGTCTTTCGACTGGGGGCGGCGGCTGCGGGCTGCCAGCCAACTGCGGCAACGATTGCCTGCAATCGCCAGCAGCCAAGGCCGGAAGTCTCGCTCGGGATCCCAGCTTTTCAGGCTGCGGAACACCCGGACGAACGCCTCTTGCGTGACGTCCTCCGCGTCCTGCCGGTGCCGCAACATGCGGTAGCACAGGCCGAATACCTGGCCGCGGAAGCGCTCGACCAAATCGACACGGGCCGACTCGTCGTCGGCCAGGCACCGCTGGACCAGATCACGGATTTCGTCCGACAAAGGGCCGCTCCCCCGATTGGAGCCGCTCCAGTCTATAGGAGACTACCCATTCGACGGGTGGCTGGTTTCGGGCAGAATGTCGCAGGCCAGACCTGGGGATTTCCCCCATAGAGGGGCATCCCTCAAGGAGTTGCCGCAGCCAGCCAAACTACTTCATCACGTCGTGAAAAACGTCGCGCAACTCGCGCAGACCGGTCTCTTCCAGCCGCTTGCCGCGTTTTTCCAGCCGCTCGGTCACCTTGATCACGGTTTCCTGCATCCGGGCGTGCGTCTCCTGCGAGCCGCCTACGAGGAAGACGCTGTCCCCCCGGGTGATGCGGGTATGGCCGTCCGTACCGTCCAATCCGAGCCCCAACAGTGCCGTGCGCGGCTGGTCTTTCTTGGCAGATTTCACGGGCGGGAATCCATCGCAAGGCGTGTGGCCGCCGCCGGACCAACCGATATCCACCGGTTGCGGCGGTCCTTGATTATACGCAGGATCAGCGTCCGGCACCCGTCCCTGCCGCCGAGCCATCGCTTTGCAGGAAACGGATCAGGCTGGCCGTATCGGCCGGGGACAACAAATCGAGCAGGCCGTCGGGCATCAGCGACAGGGCCGACTCTTCTGTGGTTTCGACATCTGTGACCGCCAACGTCAACCGTTCCGTAGCGGTTTGCACTTCAATCGACTCGGCGGTCCGCTGGACGATCACACCCTGGACGACACGCCCGTCGCTGAGTTCCAAGGTGGACATACGAAACGCCGGCGCCAGGCTGGCGCCCGGGTCGACGATGTTTTCCAACAAATAGTCCAGATTGGCCCGTTGGGCTCCCGTCAGGTCGGGTCCGATCTTGCCGCCGCTGCCGAACAACGTGTGGCATTTGGCACACAGGCGTTCCCAATGACCGCGTCCCGCTTGCATGTCGGCCGCGGCCAATTCTGCGCCCTGCAATTGCTGCTTCAGACGGGCGATGTGCGCCTGCTTGTCGGCAGTCACGGGGCGCAGCTCGGGCCATGCCTGGCGCAGCAGCTCGGCGACGCGCGGGTCGGCAAACGATTGCATCAGCCGCACGTCGGCCAGTGCGACGTCGTCGCGCGCGATGTTGCCGGCAACGACACGCTCGAGCAACAACACGGCCGACGCGGGTCGGGCGGCAAGCACCCCGAGAGCCGCCTCGCGCGCCGGGGGAATCAGATCGCCGAGCCGGGCCAGAATCGCAGCTCGCGCTTCGTTCGGCGCCAGCGCGCCCAATCCACGGACCGCTTCGGCGGCGACGTCGTGGTCGGCCAGC
Source organism: Pirellulales bacterium (assembly GCA_019694435.1). Lineage (NCBI taxonomy): Bacteria > Pseudomonadati > Planctomycetota > Planctomycetia > Pirellulales > Pirellulales bacterium. The sequence goes on along the minus strand of JAIBBZ010000010.1, from coordinate 91,011 downwards.
AGCGCCGCGAGCAGTTCGAGCGTCCCGGCGGCGTCGGTCTCGACGAGCGAACGGATCGCGTCGCGTCGTGCAGTGGCGTCGGCGCTCGTGTCGCGCGCCAAATCCTGCAGTTCGGCCACGGCCAGGCCATCGCCGAAGACTGCGGCCAGGCGGCGGACGAGCGCTGCCTGGCCGGCATCGGCGCCGCGTAGCACGCGTTCGGCAGCCGCGTCCCACCCCTGCGGTTTCGGGGCCCGGCGGCGGCCATGCAGCCCTTGGCCGATGCCCGGCAACAAAACCGTCGCGTTCGGCTCGCCACCTGCGATCGCAGCCAACAGGATGTCCAGACCTTCATGGCAGGCGGTCGGATAGCCCTGCGCCACGCGCCGCGCGACGAGCCGCGCCAAGCGCGGGATGCGCGTCTCGACCGCCAGTTGCGCCATCGGCCGCGGGGCCAAAGGCACGAGCGGCTCGACGGCGTACCACAACATCAACGGGTACACCCGATCGTCGGCCAGCTCGCCGCGGGCGACCAGCGGCTGAAGCACAGCTTCCCGGCGGTCGAGCGGCAGACGGCCGGCCGCTGATGCCAGGTGTACGAGGACCAGGCCGGATGTTTCCGTCGAGGCCTGCTTCGCCAGGTCGTCGATTGCCGTGTCCGACGGCGGTCCATGATCGACCAACAGCCGCACCGCCCAGACGCGCAGATGTTCGTCCTCGGCTGTCGCGAGCAGGCGGCACAACCGCGGTTCGTCGACGCCGCCGGTGACGTGCAGCGTCCACAAGGCCCTCAATCGATGTTCGACCGGCGCCGTCGATTCGAGCAGGGCCAGGCACTCGTCGCGCGCCTCGGCAACCGGTTGGCCCGCCTCATGGCGGAATTGCAGGACGCGCTGTGCCCAGCGGGCGTGCCAGATATTGTCGCTGCGTAACTGCGCGACGAGTTCGGGATTCGACAGCCGGTTGAAGTCACCCGGCGACTTGGACTTCCGCTTGCCGTAGGCGAGCCGATAGATGCGCCCCGAGCTGCGGTGCACGCCGTCGCGCTCGTGGCATTCGCCGACGTCGGACCAATCGGCCAGATATACGGCGCCGTCCGGACCGTTCAAGAGGTCGATGCCGCGAAACCAGGGATCGCTCGTCGCGAATAGGTCTTCGCCGTGCCGGGCCACGTAGCTTGCGCCGACGCGTTCGAGCCGATCGCAGTTCAACTGGTGGCCGTGTAGATTGACGGTATACAGTCGATCGCGATAGGCGGCCGGCCAGTTGCCGCCTTGATCGATCAACAGGCCCGAATGCGCGTGGCCGCCACCGGCCGCGGCGGTCGTGGATGAGGTGCCCTGGCGGATCTGGTGCCACGGTTCGGTCGTGTCCCAGTGAAAGTGATCGGCCGTCTGGTCGATCAATTCGTATGCGTAGGGGTTCGGATCGGCCCCGAACATCCGCTTGAAATGTGCGCCGGGCACCACATGCCAGAGGTGACCGATCACGGTGTTGATGAAGAACAACTCGCCGTGGCGGTCCCAATCGTGTCCCCAGGGGTTCGTGGTCCCGGTGGCGACGACCTCGAAGCGGCCGCTGCGCGGGTCGAAACGCCACATGCCCGGGCCCATCTCGACGCGCTCCGTGGGCAAGGCTCCCGGGCGGCCGACGTGCGCGGTGTGCGTGATCCCATTGCGGCCGTAGAGCCAGCCGTCGGGTCCCCACTTCAGCCCGTTGGCAAAGTTGTGCCGATTCGCCGCGACCAGATCGAAGCCGTCGAGCGCCACTTCCGGATCGCCGTCGAGGCGATCGTCGTGATCGCGATCGGGTAGGAACAACAATCGCGGTGGACAAAGTGCCCAGAGGCCGTCGCGGCCGACTTCGATGCTCGTCAACTCGTAAGCCTGGTCCCAGAACACGTGCTGTTCGTCGGCGCGGCCGTCACCGTCGGTATCGATCAGGCAGACGATGCGATCGCGCAGCGCGGCTTCGTCGTCGCGGTGTTCGATCGTGTAGGAGTTGTTTTCGGCAACCCAGAACCTACCTCGCGCGTCGGTGGCGATCGCAATCGGCTGGCGTACGAGCGGCTCGGCGGCGAACACTTCGACGCGAAATCCCGGCGGCGCCTGCATCAACGCCGCGGCCTGCTCGGCCGTGGCGCGGGGTGGCGGGTCTTGTTGCGTGTCGGGCGCCTCAGCCGCGAACAACCCGGGGCCGACGCCCAAGGCGACCCACGCGCACGAGGCAACCAGACATCGGCGGGCCAGACGTTCGACGCGCACGCCACCGTTCTCCCGGAGTGCTAGTAGAAGGTCGAGGCGCGACCCCGACTTTGGATTCCGGGGAAGATCATGGACCCGGGCGCCGGTGGCTGCAAGCCGTCGGCCGTCGGCCGGCAACTCGATCGGCGCGAGCGATGCGGCCGTCTAACGGCGATTGAAGAACTTGCGCAAAGTCTCGGCAGCCGCGGAGCCGCTGTCTTTGCCCTTGGGCGCGGCCGGCGGCATCTTGCCCATCGGCTTGGGGGCCGCCGGTGTTGCGGGCGTAACTCCCGATTGCGAGATTTCTCGCGTCGGGGCGTCGGGCGCAATGGTGGCTGCGTCGGTCCCGGGGTCTACATTCACAGGCGGAGTGTTGACGGGAAGGGTCGGCATCGCGGGGATCGACATCGTGCCCCCGAGGGCGATTTCTTCGGTTTCGGCATCGCGAATGTTGACCGTTTGCGACGTCGATTCCGTGGCGGGTTCTGCCAGCCATTCGTCGATGTCGGAGCCTCCCGAATTGCCCGCGGAGGCGTTCTGCGCCGTACGCGCGGCGGCTTCCTTGATACTGTGCACGGCAGGACGCTTCTTCGCCGGCGTCACCGCGGCCGGCCCAGGCGAAGTGGCTCCTTTCGCCGCGGTCACGGGTGCCGCAGGCACGGCGCTGGCCGTCACCACAACGTCGAACTCGAGCGGACCCACCTTCAGGGTGTCGCCCGTCTTCAGTTCGCATTCGCCGGCAATGCGGTTGCCGTTGACGTAGGTGCCGTTCTTGCTGCCAAACTCCCGGACGACGACGAACCCCTCGTCGCACAGGATGGCGCAATGGTGGCGACTGACCAGATCGCTATTGGGCCGAAGATGACAATCTTCGGCGCGGCCAATGATGAATTTGGAGCCTGGCAGTCGAATTTCCTGCCCGGCCGCCTTGCCCGCCTTGACCTTGAGCTTGACCTCCACCATGTCGTTTCGTCTGGCGCAATGCATGCGCCTTAGCGCTCCTCGGGACGACGGCCTCGAACACCTTCCCTTTGCGCCAAGCTGCCGCAGCAGCAGAAGTCCGTGATCGCCGCGCGAGTCCCCACTGGCGACGAATCACTACGGCGTTTGCCGCTCCCCACTTCCGCGTTCGGCTGAGGCTCCCCGGGAGCCTCCTTTGTCAGCATCGGGTTACGATCAACGAACCTTCAGACCAACCCAAACTGCGATTCAACCAACAAATGACAAGCGAAAATGATGCCGTGCGAACAGGTTCGTCTGTAACCGATGCCGGATAAACGAATTATGGAGTGCCACAGTCGGCACTCAACCCCCACGATCTGGGGCAGTCCAGGCGGTCTGGATGATATATGGGCGACCACCCGAATCAACCTTCGGATGATAGTCCAAGCGGTCGAGAAAAGTCAAAAAATTTCGGCAGAGATCGTCATTCACGTTCGCCGCCGACCGCCGCACAGGCAGCGCGTCACTCGTGCACATAGGCCCAGTTGCCGATCCGCTCGAGCGAGCCCCCGTAACCATACTCGGGGTAGTTCTGTTTGGGGAAGTAGAGCATCTGGTCGAAGTTCATGAAGCCCACGGTGGTCTCGACCAGCAACACCCAAGGGTTACCTCCGTACTCCTTGGGCGTGCTCGAGTCGCAGCGATATTCGTAGTCGGGGTAACGCGACATGCCTGTCCAGGGAATCGACGGCAAATACTTGGGCACCAGCTCAGCCAACGCCGCCGGCGGGCGACCGTTGACGCGTTCGTACGTCGAAATGGCCGTGACGAGCTCTTGGCTTCGCCGGCTGAACGCGTCGAGTCCAAGCCTGCGCAAGGGCCAAAGAACACGAGTGGGAAGGAATGTGCATACGACGAGTAGCAGGGCCGCATGCACATAGAGCCGCACTCGCTGCCCTGACGCGTCCCACTTGCCCGATAGGGCAAACGCCAGATAGATCGCCCCGACGATGGGCAGCGTCAGCAGTGCGCCGGTAGCCGCGAACACCACGATCACATCCAGGAGGAAGTAATCCCAGAGTCGGAACGGTTGCGTCGCCAGCCAGCTCGAAACCGGCAGAATCGCCAGCGGCGATGTGGCCACCAGCAGCGACAGTCGCTTGACCTTCGGGGACATCCCCTCAGCGTAAGCGATTCCACCTGGTAGTCGCGTATTTTGTCGTCGCCAGACGTTCGGCGGCCGTAAGCTCGCGAGAAGTCCAGCGGGCAATCTGCCAGCGCACGGCCAGCGCCGCGGCGAGGCCCGTTTGCCAGCGGTCGATCAGTTCGGCGACCGGCAATTCGCGGCCGGTCAGCTCCGCAATGCCGGGCACGTTTGGGGCCGCAACCGAGGCCCGCAGCAGGATGCTGCCGTGCTGAAGCACCGCATCGGCGAGGCGCCGCTGAGCGCTGCCGGCGATCTTGGCACCGCCCAACAGCACGTCGCCCACCGCCCGGCGTTCGAAACACAGAAACGGTTGCTCGGCTGCGGGGCCCTCGGTCGCGATGGCCGACATCTCGGCCGGCACGTCCAAGCTCGCCAGGGTCTCGATCAGCGTGCCGTGGATGGCGCGGTAGAGCGACATCGCATCGCCGGCCAATGGGTGCCCCGCCGGAACGACGAAGCTGTAGGTCAACTCGGCGTCGTGGACGATGGCCCCGCCACCGGTGGGTCGCCGTACCAAGGCGCAGGCGGCGCTCGGCCCGTGCTGCGTGCGCTCATCGTGATGCTGAAAGTAGCCGAGCGAGACGGTCGGCTCGGCCCACTGGTAGAAACGCCAGGCGGGCAGCGGCGCCTGCGGCCCCGGCTCTGCTGCACCGGGCTGCCCTGCCCCGCGCGTCGGTCCGGAGCCTGCCGACACCTCGTCGAGCAGCAACTCGTCGAGCGCCATGTTGAACGCCCCGGCGAGCGGCGGGTCGCGAAACAGCCGGCAGTCGTAGGGCGGAGTCAGGGTTTCCAAACGAGCACGGGCTCTTTCGCGGCGCGCACTTCGTCGGGCCGGCTGATCGTGGTGGTATGCGGCGCCTCGTGCAACAGCTCGGCCGGTTCTTCCGTGATGCGGAACAAGGCCGCGGCAAACGCGTCGAGCGTCTCGCGGCTTTCGGTCTCGGTGGGCTCGATCATCATCGATTCGCGGACGACCAGCGGAAAATACACCGTCGGCGCATGGAATCCGTAGTCGAGCAACCGTTTGGCGATGTCCATCGCCGAGATGTCTTTATCGGCCTTGAGCCGCGCGGCCGAAGCGACGAATTCGTGCATGCAGCGGTCGCCTTGCGGCACCGGCAGAATGTGCTTCACCTTGGCCAGCAGATAGTTGGCATTCAGCACGGCTTCTTCCGAAACTCGCCGCAAGCCCTCGGGCCCGTGCGTGTGCAGGTAGGCATAGGCGCGAATCAACACGCCAACCTGCCCGAAGAAACACCGCACGCGACCAATCGACTGCGGCCGATCGTGCTGGAGATGAAAACGATTGCCCTGCCTGACGACGACCGGCGATGGCAAGAACGGCTCGAGAAAGTCGCGCACCGCGATCGGCCCCGCGCCGGGACCGCCGCCGCCGTGCGGGCCGCTGAACGTCTTGTGCGGGTTGAAGTGCATCATGTCGGCCCCGAAATCGCCCGGCCGCGTGATGCCCAGGATCGCGTTCATGTTTGCGCCGTCGAGATAGACCAACCCACCACGCTGGTGCACGGCCGCGGCGATCTCGACAATCCGCGGCTCGAACAGCCCCAGCGTGTTCGGATTGGTGATCATCAGCACGGCAATGCGATCGTCGAGCTTGCGGGTCAGGTCGTCCCAGTCGACGTGCCCGTCGTCGGTGCTGCGGACCGTTACCGCTTCGAACCCGGCCATCGCAGCACTGGCCGGATTGGTGCCGTGGGCACTGTCGGGCACGAGCACCCGGGTGCGCTCCTGGCCGAGGTGGCGAAAGTAGGCCGCCGCCACGAGCAGGGCCGTCAACTCGCCCTGCGCGCCGGCTGCCGGCTGCAGCGAGACGGCCGGCAACCCGGCGATCTCGGCCAGCATCTGTCCGCAGCGATAGAGCAGCTCGAGCATGCCCTGCAGCGACGATTCCGGCTGGTAGGGATGCAATTGCGCAAAGCCCGGTAGCGCGGCGACCCGCTCGTTGCGCTTCGAGTTGTATTTCATCGTGCACGAGCCGAGCGGGTAGAAGTGCGTGTCGACCGACATGTTCTGCGTCGACAAGTTCACGAAATGACGCACGATGTCGGGCTCGGCCAGCTCGGGCAGTGGCGGCGGGCCTTCGGCCAGCGCGTCGGCCGGCAGCAGCTCGCCCAGCGCGTGTTCCGGCACGTCGCACGCCGGCAGGATGTTGGTGCCCCGGCCGGGCTTGGAAAGTTCGAACAGCAGTTGCGTGGCGCGGGTATTACGCATGGGCCGGCGCGGTCTCCCGTGTGGCTTGGGCCAGCGTCGTTGCCAGCCGGTCGATCTGGGCCCGGGTGCGCTGCTCGGTGACGGCCACCAGGAAGCAATCGGACATCTCCGGGTACCATTGCCCCAGCGGCACGCCGGCGAACACGCCCTCGTCGGCCGCTTCGGCCAGCAGGTCGGCGACGCGCCCCTGCGCGTCGCGGAGGACGAACTCCTTGAACGTCGGCCGATCGAAGGCCAGCGAAAACCGTTCGCCCGACGTGATGCGCTCGATCGCGTCGCGCGACTTGTTCAGGCACAGCGAACCTAGCGCGCGCAGGCCGTGCGGACCAAGCAGCGACAGGTAGACCGTGGCCCGGAGGGCGAAGAGCCCCTGGTTGGTGCAGATGTTGCTCGTGGCTTTCTCGCGGCGGATGTGCTGCTCACGGGTTTGCAGCGTCAGGACCCAGCAGCGCCGGCCGCGGCGATCGACCGTTTGTCCCGTCACGCGGCCTGGCATCTTGCGCAAGAACTGCTCGCGGCAGGCCAGGATGCCCAGGAAGGGACCGCCGAACGACATCGGTGTGCCCAGCGATTGGCCCTCGGCCACGACGATGTCGGCGCCGTAGTCGCCCGGACGCTTGAGCACGCCGAGGCTGAGCGGGTCGACGGCCACAACCGCCGCGGCGCCGACTTCATGTGCGACGCGCACCAGTTCGGCCGTGTCTTCGACGCAGCCGAAGAAGTTGGGCTGCGCGAGCAACACGCACGCGGTGTTCTGGTCGAGCGCGGCGGCCAGGTCGGAGGGCGTCAGCGTGCCGGTGGGGGTTCCCACCGTGACCAGCTCGACGCCCAGGTTTTGCAGATAGGTCCGCAGGATCGCGCGGTACTCGGGGTGGACGCCGGCCGACGTGACGACGCGCCCTTTCTGACGCGAGGTCGACAGCGCCATCAGCACGCCTTCGGTCGCCGCGCTGCCGCCGTCGTACAGGCTGGCGTTCGAGACGTCCATGCCGGTCAATTGCGTGATCAGCGTCTGGTATTCGAAGAAGGCCTGCAAATTGCCCTGGCTGGCCTCGGGCTGATAGGGCGTGTACGAGGTGTAGAACTCGCTGCGCGAGCCGATCGCGTCGACGACCGCCGGCACGAAATGGTCGTAGCAGCCGCCCCCGAGAAAGCACACGGCATCGGTGGCCGAGCGATTGGCCCCGGCCAACTCGGCGAGATGCGAGGTCAATTCCAGCTCGGACAGTGCCGGCGGCAGATCGAGTGCCCGCTTGAGCCGCAGCTCGTCGGGCACCATTGCGAACAACTCTTCGATCGAGCGGACGCCGATTGTTTCGAGCATCGCGCGCCGATCGTCCTCCGTGTTGAGAAAATATGCCATACGTTGCCGTTCCCTGAGTCTCCTTAGCGGAACCGTCGCGAGAGCGCCCCCTGGACCGCGCTAGTGCCCCTCCTCGGCGCACTGTTTCTGATAGGCGTCGTAATCGAGCAAATCGTCGAGCGCCGATTCGTCTTTGAGGCGGACCTTGATCAGCCAGCCCTGGCCATAGGGGTCGTCCTTGAGCGTCTCGAGCTTCTTGATCAGGGCTTCGTTCACGGCGACGATCTCGCCGTCGACCGGGCTGTAGAGATCGCTCACGGCCTTGACCGATTCGATTTCGCCGAACGATTCGCCGGCGGTGACCTGCGTGCCGACTTTCGCGAGGTCCATAAACACCAGGTCGGTCAACGCTTCGATGGCGAAGGCGGAAATGCCCACGGTGGCGATCTTTTCGCCGCGTTCGTCGAGCCCGACGTGTACCCATTCGTGCGTGGTCGCATAGCGCAGCTCTTGCGGTGTCAAGCGATCGATCCTTTCCCGGCAGAGGACAGGGAAGCGGCGCGCTGCGGAGCGGCGCCGCGTTGATAGAACGGTAGCGCCACGACCGTGGCCGTGTCGCGATGGCCGCGGACCTCGACGACCAGTTCGGTCCCAGGCGGCGAGAACGCCGGTTCGACGTAGCCCATGGCGATCGTGCGCTCGAGCGACGGAGAAAACGTGCCGCTGGTCACGTGACCGATCAAGCGTTCGGCCGACAGCAGGGTCGCCCCCTCGCGCGGGATCCTGCGACCGGCCACGGCCAGGCCGACGCGCCGCGGCCGCGCGGCGTCGTCGCGCAACTGCGCCAAGGTTGCTTGCCCGACGAACGACGGCTTCTGCAGATCGACCGACGAGCCGAGGCCCGCCTGATAGGGGTCGATCTGTTCGTTCAGCTCGTGACCATACAGCGGCATCCCGGCTTCCAGCCGCAGCGTGTCGCGCGCACCCAGGCCGACCGGCTGAGCGCCGGCTTCGACCAGCCCCTGCCACAAACGCTCGGCCGCCGCGGCCGGAACGATCAGCTCGAAACCATCCTCGCCCGTGTAGCCGGTGCGGCTGACGACGGCTTCGACGTCGCCGAGCCGCGCGTGGCACGCGGTGTAGTATTTCAGTTCGCCGACGGGCGACGACGTGAGCGGAGCGACCAACTCGATGGCGCGTGGGCCCTGCACGGCGATCATCGCAGTCGCGACGGTGCCGTCGCGCAGCTCGACGCCGGCCGGCGCGGGATGCGCCGCGAACCAGTTCAAGAGCTTGGGGCGGTTGCTCGCGTTGACGACGACCAGCCGCGCTGGCTCGTTCGCCGTCGTGGTCAAGTTATAGACGAGTACGTCGTCGAGGATGCCGCCGGCGTCGTTGGTGACCAGGGCATAGCGAATCCGCCCCGGCGACATCGCGGCCGTCGCGCGGGTGACCAGCGAATCGACGTACCGGGCCGCCGCGTCGCCGACGAACCAGAGCCGGCCCATGTGCGAGATATCGAACACGCCCACGGCCGTGCGCGTGGCGAGGTGTTCTTCGACGATCGACGAGTAATGCGTCGGCATCAGCCAGCCGGCGAAGTCGACCATCCGTCCTCCGTGCGCGGCGTGCCAGTCCGCCAGCGGCGTTTTTGCCAGGGTGTCGGTCATCCGTGGACCACTCACAGCGCGAAGGACATGCAACCCCCGCCGGAAGGTTCCAAAACCCGGGGGGTGTACGAGGGTTGCCGAGATGCCAAAGAGAGAGGCGACGACCACCGCTGGTCGCACGCCTCCGCGGGTATTGTACCGCCGTGGGCTGCTGCTGCCAGGGGACGCGCCCGCTCGATTTTCGGCCCGAAAAATGGCCGCGCGGCCGCGGTCAACTTGCCCTAGCGCCACCCTGCCCGAGGGCCTAGAACGTCGCCGCCCAGCGCACGCCGATCACGTCGGCGCCGGGCAACGGGTGGGGCAGCCACCAGTGCTCGTGATTGAGCAGCAACAAGCTTCCGCCCGGCAGGGTGAAATTGAGGCCGTAGGTGAATCGATCGACGTCGAAATTGCCGCTGGGCAACCGGCTTCCCGGTGGCGGCACGCTGCTGTCGGTTTGTTGGACGTCGAAGCGGAAAAACGCGCTGATTCGGTAGGCGCGCGACAAGAGCGTTTCGATCTGCCCGTAGCCGCCGCGCACATGCTCGTGAAACACAAACGGCACCGGCGGCAGCGCGAGCAGATCGGCCGTCGTCGCCGACAGGGGGCCGACGTACCAATAGCCGGCGCGATCGTTGCATCGCTCCGCGTATTCGGCTTGAAACCAGAACCAATCCTGCCAATGCAGGGCCACGTCGCCGCCGAACAAGGCGTACTGCAGATCGTTGAGCCAGGGGCTATACGGATCGTTCCGCGAGTAACGCCCCGTCGCGGCCGAAGTGCCCACGGAGATGACGTCGTTGCCCACGGCCACTCGCCCGCCGACGGCCGGGCTGCGGTTGTTGTCGACGTAGTCGCGGCTGTAATCGAAGTCGATGCCTTGCGGGCCGCCGGAGAGTCCATTGACGAGATACAAGTGGAACGTGGCGTTCCAGTTGTCGGACAGCGCCGCGGCCAGATTCAACGCGGCGCCTTCGTCGGAATACGGCATCGGTAGCACCGGATCGCCCAGGTCGTTGGGGTGGACCATCTGTCCCATGTTGTAGATCAACGGCGCGGTGACCGAACGCTGAATGCCCGGGTTGACCTGTTGATAAAACCGCCCGAAGGGCACCACGAAGCGCCCCGCCTCGATGTTGGCTTGGACGGGCAGGCCGGCGGCGGCTTCGCCGAAGGCGCATTGCCCCAGATCGAGCCGCAGACAAGCCTCGACCAGCTCGAGATTGCCGAATTGCGAACCCTGGTTGTGGCAGGCGACGCAACTCGTCACCCGGCCACTGACCGGACTGCCGTTTTGCGCGAAAATGCCCAACCACACGTCGCCGAAATGATTCTGGTTTTCGACGTCTTCGACGCCGCCGCGAAACGTCGCCGCCAAGGCGGCCGTGGCCGACAAAGGGGGCAACGCGAAACCGCCCGACGGCGGTCCCGCCAGGTGCGCGGGATCGGTGGGACCGGCCACTGAGGTCAGCCAGGCGGCGATCGCCTCGTGCGTCACCGGCGAGATCTCGGCGCCGTCTTTTTGCGCCATCCGCGCGACGGTCGCTTGCCAGGCTTCGAAGTCCTTCGACTGGGCCAGCGATTTCTCCGCGTCGTGGCACGACACGCACGATCGCTCGAAGGCGAGTTTGCCAGCAGCCATCAGCTCGGCGTCGGCTTCGGCGTCGGGCCGCGGTACCGGCTCGGTCGATTCGGGGCTGGCAGTGCTGGCGCTTTCGCCTTCGTGGGCCGCGTCGGCCACGGGCGCCTCGTGCAATTGCGCCATCGCCGTAGCGGCCGCGAGGGCCATCGCCGCAACAGCGCAGCCAAGAAACGCTCGAACGATCGGCATGGCCGTGACCTCGGCGACAGCGCCGGTGTGAGAAGAGCAGCGCGCCCGACAGGGTGGCAGACTCTACCGGGCCAAAACCCGCACGGGCAAGGTCATCCCGGGCCCGGCAGATAAACTTCTTGCAAGGGAGTTGTCAGGTAATTTCCGCTTGCCGCTCGGCGTGCAAACCGCGAATACTCTGCCGCCCTGTTCGGCAGCAGTTCGCATCATTCGGGGCAAGGTTCTTTGCCCGGCGGTCTTCCGGTGCCAGTCAGGGCGCGATCAACTCACGGACGAGTTGCATGTTCACTTGCGCGCACCAAGGGCTGCGCTATGCGCTGGCGTTGTGCGGCGTCGTTGCGCTGGTCTCAAACGGCTGCTCGCACAATTCGAAGTCGAGCAGCGTGACGCAGGCCACGAGCCCTACGCCCGTGACCGGAACGAATCTCAGCGGCATCGATCTTGGCCGCGCCCTCTATACCGGGCGCTGCACCGAGTGCCATTCGGCCAAGAAGATCACCAGCTACAGCCCCAGCGAATGGAATCACCTGATCGACGACATGTCGGGGCGAGCGAGTCTGAATTCGACGGAGAGGCAGGCCCTGTCCGATTACGTCTACTCGGTGCTGGGCAACTGAGCCCGCGGCGCTAAGCGTGCGAAGCGCAATGCGGCTTCAGCGCCTTCCGCGCTTGGGCCGGCCCTTGTTCGGGGGGCGATGCTGCGGGGTCTTGCCCGGCTGCCGCGACGTGCCGCGGCGGTCGCCGCGCGGCGAACGCTCCGGTCGCGGAGTGCGCGGCGAGGCTTCGCGCCCTGCAAGCCTGAAATCCAGCTCGCGACGGTCGAGATCGACCCGGGCGACGACGACTTGCAGGATATCGCCCAGGCGAAAAGCGTTCCCAGCACGGCGGCCGGTCAACGTGTGCGAGGCCCGGTCGTAACGGTAAAAGTCGTCCTGCAGCGAAGTGATGTGGATCAGTCCTTCGGCGGGCAGCTCCAGTCCCTGGACAAACAAGCCGTAGTCTTCGACGCCGGTCACGACGGCCCGCAGCTCATCGCCAATTCGCTCGCTGAGGTAATGCAGCAACTTGAGCTTGATCAGTTCGCGCTCGGCCGCCTCGGCACGTTGTTCGCGTTCCGAGCAGTGCTCGCCTTGAGCGGCCAGCTCGCCCAGGTCGTGGCGCACCTTGCGTCCCAGTAGCAGCGCATCGACCAGCCGGTGGATCGTCAGGTCGGGATACCGGCGAATGGGCGACGTGAAGTGGCAATAGCAATCGCTCGCTAGGGCATAATGGCCTTCTTCGATCGGGCTGTAGACGGCCCGTTGCAGGCTGCGCAAGACGGCATAGTTGACGGCGTATTCGGCCGGGTGCCCGACGACGCGGTTCAGCAGCTTCTGCAGTTCGAAACGGCTTTCCAGGCTGTCGACCGCGAACCCCAGCTCGTTGACGAAATCGGTCAAGAGCTTCTGTTTGCGCGGGTCGGGCGTAGGATGGATGCGGCGCAAGAACGGCCAACCCGCTGCATGGAGTTTTTCGGCCACGGCGATGTTGGCCGCGAGCATGAACTCTTCGATGATTTGGTGGCTGGTGGTGTTCTGCACACGGTGGGCGCCGCTCACGCGCCCCTCGCGGTCGAGGTCGATCTTGACCTCGGGCATCGACAGCTCCAGCGCGCCGCGCGCAAATCGCCGCCGGCGGAGGATCATGGCCAGCCGGTGCATCCGCTCGAGCAGCGCGTGGACAACCGGCGTCAGCTTCGCCCGCCAGCCGTCAGGCGCGGCCAGGTAGTCGTCGACCTCCTCATACGCGAAGCGCCGCTGGCTGCGGATCGCCGAGCGGTGCAGCTCGACATGCACCGGGACCCCTTCGGGCGAAAACTCGATGATCGCCGACTTGGTGTACCGCACGCGGTCGGGCTGCAGGCTTGCCAGGCTGTTGGAGATCAGCTCCGGCAGCATCGGCAGCACCCGGTCGGGCAAGTAGACGCTCGTCGCGCGGGCATAGGCCTCGCGGTCGAGCGCCGTTTTGGGCGGGACGAAATGCGCCACGTCGGCGATATGCACCCCTAGCAGCCAATGGCCGTTTTCTTGCTCGACGAGCGAAATGGCGTCGTCGAAATCGCGGGCATCGACCGGGTCGATCGTGATCACCGTTTCGGCCGTGAAGTCGGTGCGGTCGCCCAGGTTCGTTTCGTCGAACAATTCGGCCTGTTGGCGGCACTGCTCCAGCACGTCTTCGTCGAATACCTCGGGCAGCTCGAACTCGCGGACGATCGACAAGGTGTCGACGCCCGGCTGGCCGCGGGCTCCGAGCACCTCGGTGATTACGCCTTCACCGTCGTGTGCCGGTGACGGAAACCGCACCATTTCGAAGACGACCTTATCGTCGGGGCGAGCGCTCTTGGCGCCGGCGTCGCCGACGAAGATCGGCGCGGCAAACAGCGTGCCGTCGACCTGCACGTAGCCGGAGCCGCCGGTCTCGAAATAGGTGCCGACAAACTGGTGCGTGTCGCGCTCGACAATGCGGACGATTTCACCTTGGCGATTCCCGGCGCCGTAGCGGCCGTCGCGGGTCAAACGCACGAGCACCGTATCCCCGGTCGAGGCGTCGCCCGTGGCCTTGGCCGGAATGAAGATGTCGTCGCCCGGTTCGCTACCCGAGGGGCGCTTGAGGCGTACGAAGCCGAAGCCGCCCGCCTTGCGGATAAAGGTGCCGGTCAGTCCGGCTTCTTGGCCAGTGCGTGGCCGCGCCGCGCGCGTGGGCGGGGCCGGATGCGCCGGCGGCTGCGTGCCGGCTTCGACCAGGTGGCGCGGGCCGTAATTCAGTTCACCGCGTTTCACGAGCCGCTTGACGAGCCGGGCCAGCGCCCGGTTTTCCGTGGCGTTCAGGCCCAGCAGTTTGGCGATCACGCTCGGTTTGGCGGGCCGATAGCCCGGCGTCCGTACCAGCGCCAGCACCCGGCCGGCGAGCGAATCGTCCCCCTCGTTGCTCGCCTCCGGCGGCGAAGCGTCGTCGCCCGCGGGATCATCTGCGTCTGCAGCCAGCGGTTCGTCGTCGGCATTCATGACGCGCCCGCCGAAGCACCGCGACCTTTGAACAACTTTCGTCCCAGCGATTGGTGGTACAGCGTCCACGAGCTTTCGACGTTCGGGTCTTCATCCATCAATTGCTGGAAACAGTGCAGCTTGGCGTCGAGGCTGTCGAGATAGTGCAACGCCAGCGCCTCGGGAGTCATCGGCACCTTGGGACTGCCGAATTCGTATTGCCCGTGGTGGCTCACGATCATGTGCTTGAGACGCAGCACGAGTTCCTCGGGCACCGCCTGGCCCGTCTGCCGGGCGACTTCCTGCAGCTTCTCGTCCAAGAGCGAGATGGCCAGCACGAGGTGGCCGAGCAATTGGCCCGAGTCGGTATAGCCCAGCGACGCGCGTTCGAAGTCGAGCTCGTCGACCTTGCCCAGATCGTGGAGCAAGGCGCCCAAGAGCATCAAGTCGCGGTTCAGCTGCGGATACAGCTCGACGACGCGGTCGACGACATTCATCAGGCTGACGACGTGTTCGAGCAGGCCGCCCAGGTAGGCGTGATGATGCTTCACGCCGGCCGGCGCGCGGCACAACTTGCGCATCAAGGCGGCGTCCTGCAGAAAGCATTCGGCCAGCGCCTTGAGCTGCGGATCTTGTTGCGAGCGCAGCAATGCCTGCAGCCGGCGCAACAACGTGTCGACCGGCACGGCGGGCTGCGCCAGAAAATCGTCCGCGTCGACTTCCTCGGGGCTTACCCGGGCGATGCGCGTAGCGATCATCTGCATCGAGCCCTGGTAAACCTGGGCCGTGCCGGTGACCCGGACGAAATCGCCGTCTTCGAAGGCGCGATAGACTGTGTCGTTGGCGTTCCACAGCCGGGCCGTTACGGTGCCCGAGCGATCGGCCAGCTCGACCTGGAGATAGAGGTCGCCGTTCTTGTTGGGGCGCAGTTGCTTGCCCGAGGCGAGGTAGACCTCTTCGATGTGTTCCTGGTGACCCAGTTCCGCAATGAACCGCCGGACCATGATGCCGCGCCTCTCAGGTTGCCGCGCTTGGACCGAACCCCGGCGCGGCCGCCAGATCGGGCAAGAACCAGGTGCAATCGATCGCTATGGCCTGGATTCTAGGACGCGCTCGACTGCCCCACAAGGCAAGGCCCCGCCGCGGCGGCGGCGACTCGCCTTACTCAACCTGCGGGCTTTCCGTAGAATGCCGCGCGAACGGTTTTCGCGAACCGCGCCTCAATTTCGAGCGAGGCGGAAGCAACATCGACCGCAGCCCATGCCGAGGTTTTCGTGCGCTGGACCCAAACGTTCATCCCCACCATGAAGGAATCGCCCGAGGGGGCGGAAATCCCCAGCCACGTGCTGATGTTGCGCGCCGGCATGGTCAACCAGCTCATGGCCGGGGCCTACACCTACCTGCCGCTCGGGCTGCGGGCGCTCAAAAAGGCCGAGCGGATCGTGCGCGAAGAAATGGACCGCGCCGGGGCGATCGAATTGCTGATGCCGGGTTTGATGCCGATTTCGCTGTTCGAGCAGAGCGGTCGCATCTCGGCGTTCGGTTCGGTGTTGATCCAGTTCAAGGTCCGCCGGCAGAACCGCGACATTCACCTGGCGCTGGGTCCTACGCACGAGGAGGTGATCACCGACCTGGTGGCGCACCACATTTCCAGCTACCGGCAATTGCCGATCACGCTCTACCAAATCCAGACCAAGTATCGCAACGAAGAACGTCCGAGGTTCGGCGTGCTGCGGACCAGCGAGTTCTTGATGAAAGACGCCTACAGCTTCGACACGAGCGTCGAGGGGCTGCAGGCCAGCTACCAGAAGATGTACGACGCCTACTGCCGCGTCTTTGCGCGTTGCGGGCTCCCCTACCTGCCGGTCGAGGCCGAAAGCGGTCCGATCGGCGGCGATGCCAGCCATGAATTCATGGTCCCGGCCGAGAACGGCGAGGACACCGTCGTGCATTGCCCGGGCTGCGGCTATGCGGCCAACCTCGAGCGGGCGGAAACCGGCCAGCGCGCCGGACGTACGGCCGCTGCGAGCAGCAAGCCGCTGACCAAGGTCGACACTCCGCAGGTCGGCAGCATCGAGCAGGTGAGCAAACTGCTCAAATGCCGTCCGGAACAGGTGCTGAAGACGCTGATCTACCTGGCCGACGAGCAGCCGCTGGCAGTGTTGCTGCGCGGCGATCACGAGGCCAACGAGGGCAAGGTCCGCCGCGCCAGCGGCGCCGCACAACTCGTCCTCGCGCCGCCGGACGTGATCGAGCGCGCGACCGGGGCGCCGGTCGGGTTTGCCGGGCCGTGCGGCCTGAAGATTCGCATCCTGGCCGACTACGACGTGGCCGCGGTCGCCGATGCGGTGGTCGGCGCCAACGAGGCTGACAAGCATTACACCGGGGCTAATCTCGGCCGTGACTTCCAAGTCGAGGCGTTGGCCGACTTGCGCAACGTCGTGGCCGGCGATCCCTGTCCGCGCTGCCAGCAGACGCTCGAACTGCGCAAGGCGATCGAGGTGGGCCACGTGTTCAAGCTCGGCACGAAGTACTCCGATGCGCTGGCCGCCAAATTTCTCGACGCCCAGGAAACGCAGCACACGATGATCATGGGCTGCTACGGGATCGGCGTCAGCCGGATGCTGGCCGCGTTGATCGAAACTTCGCACGACGCTGCCGGCATCATCTGGCCTTTGGCGCTGGCGCCCTACCAGGTGATCGTCGATCCCTTGAACGTTTCGCAGCCAGAAGTGCTCGCCGCTGCCGAGCGACTGCACGACGAACTCGAGGCAGCCGGGATCGAGACGCTGCTCGACGACCGGGATGTCCGCGCCGGGGTCAAATTCAAGGATGCCGACCTGATCGGCATCCCGTTGCGCGTGGTCGTGGGGGACCGAGGCTTGAAGGCTGGGCAGTTGGAGATCAAGTGGCGACGCGATGCGGAGCCGACCAATATCCCCCTGGCCGACGCAGCGCAGACCATCCAGCGGCTCTTGGTCGAAGCGGCCTGCCAGGTGGGCCGGTAAGCGCGTCGACTGCCCCTTTCCTTGGGCCACGAAGCTGCACGCCATGGGCCATCCGCACCCGCACCCGCCGGTGTTACGGATTCTAGCGGCCTTCAGCCGCTATGAAGCAGCTCTCGACTGGGGGCGCGAGCAGGCCGTCGCCGCCTGGGGCGCCGTGGCGCTCGAAGGCCCCCGCTTTGAGTTTGCCGAGACCGACTATTACGCGCCGTCGATGGGCCCGGGCTTGTGGAAAACGCTGTGGGCCTTCGAACCCCTGGCTCCGCCCGAGGAGCTGCCTGCCTGGAAGCACCAAACCAATGCCTGGGAAAGCACGTATGCTAGTTGGCAGAGGCATCCCGAGGCGCGGCCGTTGAATCTCGACCCCGGCTACGTCACCGCGGCCAAGCTGGTGTTGGCCTCGACCAAGGATCATGCCCACCGTCTGTATCTGGGCCAGGGGATTTTCGGCGAGGTCACCCTGCACGTGCGCGATCGCCGGTGGCAGCCCCAGGCGTGGACCTATGCCGACTATCGTCGGGCCGATGTGCAAGAGTTTCTGGAGACGTGTCGCCAGTACTATCGGCAGCGGCAGCAGGGACTGCGGCCAAGCGAAGGACCAGGCGCGTGATTGAGCTGATCGCTGGTGCCACGATCCCGGCCGCACTCGTCAGTTGGCTGGCGTTGTTCGTCGTGCGGCGCAAGGCCGGCACCTGGGGCCTGGTCGATCGCCCGGGGCATCGCAAGGTCCACGAGCATCCCACGCCCTTGGGCGGAGGGTTGGGCATCTGGCTCGGCGTCGTCGCGACGATTGCCGCCGGCCAGGTCGCGCTGTGGCTGGTCGATGTGCCCGCGACTGGGCGCCACACGGTCTTGGGAATCGAGCTTCCCGAACGGGCTGCCACGCATCTGGGAGGGCTCAAACAACAAGCATCGCGGCTATGGGGGCTCGTGGCGGCCGGTACGGTGATGATGGCCCTGGGCCTGGCCGACGATCGTCGGGCGCTCGATTGGCGGTTGCGCTTAAGCGTTCAATTCGGCCTGGCGGCGTTGCTGGTCTTTGGTGGCGGGTGGCGGTTGACGATGTTCCTCGATGCGCCCCTGCTGACCGGCCTGCTGAGCGTCTTCTGGATCGTTGGGCTGATCAATTCCTTCAACATGCTCGACAACATGGACGGGCTCTCGGGCGGCGTGGCGGCCATCTCGTCGGCCATGCTCGCGGCCGTGATGCTGCTCACGCCCGAGCCCGCGACGAATCACCCTCAGTTGTTCGTCGCGGGTTTCTTGCTGCTGCTGGTCGGCTCGCTGGCTGGCTTTCTGTTCCACAATCGACCGCCGGCCCGGATTTTCATGGGTGATGCCGGTGCTTATTTCATTGGCTTTTGGATCGCGATGGGCACGATGATGGCTACCTTCTCGGGCGGGGCCCTGCCCCGGCACGCCATCCTTGCCCCCTTGTGCGTGCTGGCCGTGCCGCTCTACGACACCGCGACCGTCGTGCTCATTCGCCTGCGTTCGGGCCTGAGCCCCTTCGTAGGCGACAAGAATCACTTCTCGCACCGCCTGGTCGAATTGGGTCTGAGCAAGACCCAGGCCGTGCTGACGATTTACCTCACGACGGCCACGACCGGGCTGGGGGCGTTGTTGCTGCACCAGGTCGACTTCGGCGGCGCCATCGTGATTGTGCTGCTGGTCGCTTGTGTGCTGGTGCTGATCGGCGTGCTGGAGACGAGCGCTCGGCGAAAATTGCGCCGCGAACAGGCCGAAGCGGCACGGCGATCGAAAACTGGGGTCGTGACCACGTCATGAAACCGTCGCCCAAGCCGCAGCCACCACTGGCCGGGCTGCTCTTGGCGTGTGCCACGGCGCTCGTCGTGGCCCGACCGTTGGTGCCCAGCGAGATGTCGGCCGCGCGCGGCGGTGGCCAGTTGTTTGTCGTGTCCTGGCTGCTGCTGGGCACCGTCTGGGCGGCGTGCCTTGCGCTGGGGCGCGTCGGCGCTGTCCGGTTGCGCCTGATCGATCTGCTGGTGCTGGCGCTGTTCGGTATCCAGGCCGCCGTCGCGGTGGCCTGCGCCGCTGAGGGTGCGACGCGCCCGGCGCTGAACCTCGCCGGCGAACAAATCGCGCTGGCATTGAGCTATTTCCTGCTGCGGCAACTGATTCCGAGCATGTCAACAGCACGGGCATTGTTGGCCGCAATGATCGCCTTGGCCGTGGCCGAAGCGGCGCTGGGGCTCTATCAATACGCCGTCACGATGCCCGCCACCCGGGCCGCATACCGCGCGCAGCCCGAATTGTCGCTGCGGGAGGCAGGCATCGACGCGCCACCGGGCTCAGCCCAAAGGGCGTTGTTCGAGCAGCGCTTGGCAAGCACGGAACCCCTGGCCCGGTTCGAGCTGACGAATTCGTTGGCTGGGCTCTTGCTGGTGTGGCTCGTCGTGCTGGCGGCCGCGCGCGCCGATGTGCCGGCCGTGTCGTTCGTGGCTCGCTGGGGCCCCTGGTTGGTTGGTCTGCCGCTCGGCGTGGTGCTGCTGCTTACCAAGAGCCGCAGCGCGCTCGTGGCTTGGGCCGTGGTGCTTGGCGTGCTCGCGTTGCGGCGTTTCGCTCACCGGGGTTGGATTTCATGGCCGCGGGTGCTGCTGGCCGTCGTCGTGCTTACCGCGGCTGTCGCCGGCGCGCTGGCGACGGGCGGGCTGGATCGCGAGGTCCTGACCGAAGCTCCCAAGTCGCTCGGCTACCGGCTTCAATACTGGCAGGCCACTGGGCAGATGATCCGGCAGTCGCCGTGGTGGGGTGTCGGATACGGCAACTTCGCCGATCAATACACCCGGTTCAAATTGCCGGAAGCCAGCGAAGAAATCGCTGATCCGCACAACTTCGTGCTCGAAACCTGGGCCAATTCGGGGATGTTCGCGGGCGTGTTGCTTGCCGTCGTGCTGGTGGGTTTCTTTCGTAGCGGCGTGCAGCCTTCAAGCGTGCCGACGAAACCCTCCGGCAACGATCAGCTCGAGCACTGGATCGCCGCGGGAGCGGTCGCGGCACCGATTGTCGCGCTCGCGGCCAGCATCCTGATAGGTGTTCCGCTCACGGCGATCGACCTGTTGCTGGTCTACCTGGCCGGCGGCGGGGCGTGGTTGCTGCTGATCGGTTGGAGGCGCTCAATGGCCCCGCTTGGTGGCGCGATGCTGTACGGTGCGGCCGCTTTGCTGATCAATCTCCTGGCCGCCGGAGGCATCGGCTTTCCCAGTGTGGCCGGCAGCTTGTGGTTGTTGGTGGCGCTGACCGTGGCCATCGCGCCGCCAGCTAGCGCGGCCGCCGCCGTGCAACCGCTCCGGGCCGCGGTCGCAGCGGTGTGCCTACTCGCGGCAATGCTGCTGGTCTACTCCGGCTCGTTCTTGCCGGTGATCGCTTGTCAGGCACGATTGGAGTCGGTCTCAGCCATGCCCAACCCGCCGGACGAGCAGCGCGCCTTGTTGCTCGAGGCCGCGGCCGCCGATCCCTTGGCGCCCGAGCCTTGGTCGAACCTGGCCCAGCTTGAGCTGGAGTCGGCCCGGCAAGACCCTGAGCGGCCCGGCGATCTGGAATCGTTTCGCGAGGCAACTGCCGCCTGGCTCGCGCATGCCAGCCCGGCGAGCAGCGCGGCGTGGCTGCACGCCGGCGACCTGTACCTCGCCGCGTTTCATTTGCAGGGTAAACCCGTCGACCTGGACGCGGCCGTGCAGGCCTACCGCCGGGCGGTCGAGACGTACCCGCACCATGCAGTGCGGCGGGCCAAGTTGGCCTTGGCCTTGGCCGAGGCCAAATATCCACAGTCGGCTGCCGAGGCCCAGCAAGCCTGGCGCCTCGATCAGCTTACCCCGCATGCCGACCAGAAGCTGCCCGAGGAGCTGCGCGCGGCACTCGAACGCCAGGGGTGGCCCGAGCCGCGCGCAAATTGACGGTTGCGCAGACCGTTCTTACGATCGACGTTAGCGGAACGCAAAGGCCTTATTGGACCGAGCGACTGATGCGCAGATTCTTGCTGTTGGCGTGTTTGTCGGCGCTGCTGGGCGCTGCCGTGGGCGGAGCATCGGCGCTGCCGACGTTCGGCATTCTGCGGGGTGTATCCGATCCCACCCGACCACAGCCCGCTCCCGTCAACGATGCCCGCGCGCCGGCCTTGATCCCCGAGGGCAAGCCGCAGCCGAAGGCGGTGGTCGACGAGCCGCTGTACGACTTCGGGGCGGCCGATACGAACACCAAGGGTGTCCACGTCTTCAATATTCGTAACACAGGCGAGGGTCCGCTGGTCCTGACTCAAGGCGATACCACCTGCAAGTGCACGATCAGCAAGCTCGGCACTGAACCGGTGCCCCCCGGGGGAACCGCCGAGGTGACGCTCGAGTGGACCGTGCGCACGGCCTTTGGCGAGAGCTTTCGCCAGGAAGCCGTCGTATTTACCAACGACCGCCAAAGTCCCCGGCTGGTGCTGGTCGTTCAGGGGCGCATCAGCGAAACAATCGTGGCTGTGCCGAACCACCTCGATTTCGGCCGCATGCTACGGACGGAGGAAAAGACGGCCGTCGTTCACGTCTATAGCCAGTTCGCCGGGCCCTTCGAAATCAAGCAGTTCTCGTTGACCAATCCGAGCATCGCGGCCTATTTCGAGGTGAAGTTGAGACCGCTAGCACGCGAAGAGTTTCGGCTCGATACGGCCCACAGCGGATATGAGCTGCTGGCACACCTGAAACCCGGCTTGCCGCTCGGACAGATTGAACAGAGAATCTTGCTGACCACGAACTTGGAGCAGGCCCCCGAGTTCGAACTGCCGGTGCTGGGCTACCTTGACAGCGATTTCAACATCCTGGGCAAAGGGTGGAACCGGCTGACGCAGGTGGTTGACCTCGGGTCATTGGCCCCGGGAGAGGGTGCGACCCGGCAGTTGAGCTTGAAAGTTGCCGGCCCGCTGCGCGACACCATCAAGTTTCAGACGCCACAGGTCGACCTGGCCGGAGTCACGGGCCAATTGGGAGAACCGAGCCGCACGGAGCATGCCGTCCTGTACCCGCTCACGATCACGATTGCCAACCAGTTGCCCCCGCAGACCCACCTGGGCACGGCCACGGCCCCGTACGGAATCCTGGTGCTCGAAAGCAACCACCCCGAGATTCCGCGTTACGAGATCAAGCTGAAGTTCGTCGTTCGCGAGCGGTAGGTGCCCGAGTGCGGCCGATTTGAGTTCACGGAAGAATTCGTTTCCTGCAGAGTAAGGCTACCTTGATGGATCGGCGCATTGTGCCTGCGGTTGTGCTCTTTGTCTTGGCAGCGTTGCTGGCTCACGGATGCGACCGGTCTTCTGCGCCGCCGGCGCAGGGCGAAGCTCAGCCGCAGCCTCCTGCGATCGAAATGTCTGCCTCCCCGACCGCGGATGAAGTGGCCGAAGCGGCCCCCCCTGCCCCGTTGCAGGTCTACGACGATCAAGCCGAGCAATTGCCTCCGGCCGTGGCGGAGACGCCGGCCCCTGTGGTCGCCGAGGTGACGGCGGCCGTTGGCTTGCCGGTGCAAGAGCTCGAACCGGCGCCGGTCGAACCGGCCGTCGCCCAGGAAGACAAAGTGCGCGCCCCCCGCGTGCCGAAGCTGCCCAACGACGAGCAGCCGCGCGAGGAACAGCCCAAGATCGACCCGGTCAAAGTGAACGGGCCCATCTTCGTTGGCGACCGCTGGCAGCATATCGACGTCGCGATCGTCATCACCGGCGAACAACTGGGCTATCTCGAACCGTGTGGTTGCGCCGGGCTGGAGAACATGAAGGGTGGGTTCAAACGCCGCTTCACGCTGATCAAGCAATTGCGCGAAGAACGCGGCTGGCCGCTGGTGCTGCTCGACCTGGGCGGGCAGGTCCGCCGCTATGGGCCGCAGCAGGAAATCAAGTTCGACATCGCCCTCCGCGGGCTGCGGCAGATGGGCTACAACGCCGTGGCGCTGGGGGCTCAAGAATTGCAGCTTTCGACCGAGTCGCTCGTAGCCGCGGCGGCCGACGACACCAACCCGTTCGTCGTCACCAACATCGAGTTCAATCCCGAAACCACGGGCATGGACCGGATCGGTCAGCCGGTGCGCGTCTTGCAAGTTGGTGGGCACAAGATCGGCGTGACCGCTGTGCTGGGAAAGAAATACCAGCGTGACATCAAGAATCCCGACTTGAAACTCGGCGATCCCGAGGCGGTGCTGGCCCAGATTCTGCCGAACTTGCGCAAGGCCTGCGACTTCGTCATCGTGCTGTCGCACGCTCCGGTCGAGGAGAGCGAGGCGCTGGCCAAACGATTTGCCGAGATCGACATGATCGTCACCGCCGGCGGGCACGAGGAGCCGCCCGCCGAGCCGCTGCCGATCCCCGGGGCCCGGGGCAAGCTGGTCGAGGTGGGCCACAAGGGAATGTTTGCTGCGGTGATGGGGCTTTCGAAACAGAACCCGCTCCGCAAGCTGGTCTATCAGCGCGTGCCGCTCGACGTGCGGTTTGTCGACGATCCCGAGATGCAACAACTGATGGTCGAATACCAGGAAAGCCTGCAAGCGGCCACGTTCGCCGCGCTTTGCCCGCCGCCGGCTGTGCATCCCAAGGGGACCGACGCCGAGGATCTGCGGGCGCAATTCGTGGGCTCCGAAACGTGCGGAACCTGCCACTCGCAGGCGTACGAAAAGTGGCAGAATACGCCGCATGCGCATGCGACCGACACGCTGGCAAACATCTCCGACCCGCCTCGGCTGCACGACCCGGAGTGTCTGAGCTGCCACGTGACGGGGTGGAACCCGCAGCAGTATTTCGCCTACCTCACGGGCTACACGAGCATCGAGGAGACGCCGGCGCTGAAAGGCAATGGTTGCGAAAACTGCCACGGGCCGGGCGCCGCGCACGTCGACGCCGAGACCAACGCGGCCGACAACGCCGAGGAGCTACGGGCCGCGATGCGCGTGACGCTGGCCGAATCGGAGAAGCGCGCCTGCGCCGAATGTCACGACCACGACAATAGTCCGGAGTTCAACTTCGAGACGTATTGGAAAGAAATCGCGCACCCGTGGCGCGACTAGTTCGCGGCGGCGTGGCACTGAACTGGTGCGCAGCCGCCGAGCGACCTGCTGCGTGAGCCAGACGCTCAGCTCCCCGTGATTTCGGCCATGGCCGTGTCGGGAATGTTGAAGTTGGCCGAGACGCTTTGCACGTCGTCGTGGTCGTCGAGCTTTTCGAGCAGTTGCAACACCTTGCGACCCGTCTCCGCGTCGAGATCGACGGTGTTCTGCGGAATCCGGGAGATCTCCGCGACCTCGGGTGCAATCGAGTGCGACGCCAGGGCGTCGGACACGCTTTGGAAACTGCTCGGGTCGCAGGTGATCTCGAACTTGCCGTCCTGTGGACGCACGTCGTCGGCACCGGCCTCCAGCGCGATTTCCATCAGCTGGTCTTCGTCGATCCCGGCCGCTGGAACCAGGAACAGCCCCTTGCGTTCAAACATCCACGCCACGCAGCCGGTCGCCCCCAGCTTGCCGTCGTACGTTTCGAACAGCTTGCGAACCTCAGGCGCCGTGCGGTTGCGATTGTCGGTGAGGATTTCACACAACACGGCCACGCCCGCGGGACCGTAGCCCTCGTACAAGACCTCTTCGAGGTTGCCGCCTTCGAGCTCGCCGGTCCCTTTTTTGATGGCACGGGCGATGTTGTCCTTGGGCATGCTCACGGCACGTGCCGCGTCGATCGCATAGCGCAGCCGCAGGTTGGTCGAGGTGTCACCTCCGCCGACCCGCGCAGCGACGATGATCGTCTTCGACAGCTTGCTCCACAGCTTGCCGCGCTTGTTGTCGATCAGGGCTTTCTTGTACTTGATGCCCGCCCAATGCGAATGACCGGCCATAACAGGAAGTCCGTCGTGAAACGCTGGAATGCTGCCTAGTTCTGCGGTGCTGCGTCGACCGGATGTGCAGCGAGTTTCTGCTGCGTGGCCTCGATCTGCTTGCTCTCGACCGCGGGGTCGAACGCCGCCACGGCCCGGGTCCAGGCCTCGCGCGCCTCGGCGACCTGACCCAAGGCCAGGAGCACGTCGCCCAGGTGATCGAGGATCACGCCGTCGGGATCGTCGCCGGCGACCGCTTGCCGCAGCTCGGCCAGCGCTTCTTCATCGCGGCCCAGCCGGTGCAGCGTCCAGCCCAGGCTGTCGCGATAGGCCCCGTTGTCGGGCTCGGCCTTCACGGCCGCTTGAACCATCGCCAGGGCGTGGCTGAGGCGTTTCCCCTGGTCGGCCCAGAGGTAGCCCAAGTCGTTCTGGGCCGAGATATCGTCGGGGAATTCGTCGAGCACTTGTTCGAGCCATTCTTCGGCGGCCGGCAAATCATCGTGCAGCACGCGCAGATTGGAGAGGATCAATCGCGTGTCGCGGAGCACCTCGCGGGTCTCTTCGATCGTGTAGTCCTGATCAAACAGGGCGATCAATTTGCGATATTCGGATTCGGCCGCGTCGAACCGCTTGGCATGGTACAGGACCCAGGCCAGGCGGCTTTGCAACAAGGGAGCAAATCGGGCGTTCTTTTCTCCGGCGCTCGTCGCTTCGCGGGCCACGGCCAGGGCCTCGTCGGTCTGGCCGGCTAATTCGAGCGCGCCGGCCAGGTAGTAGCGCGCCAGGATCGACTGTGGGGCCTCCTTCGGCAGCACGTCGGCTGCGCGGCGCAGATGCTCGGCCGCAGCCGCCGGGTGTTCGGCAGACAGCAGCGCGACGCCCCAATCGATCAACAGTTCACCCTGCTCCTGCGGCGACCGCGGGCCCAGGGCCAGCGTGAAAAACTCTTGCCCCACGTCCAACCGCCCCGCCTCGAGCGCGAGCAACGCCACGGCCAAATGCGCTCCCGCCGGGAGCTTGTCGGGCTCGTCGGCCATGCGCTGGCGCAGGGCCGCGATCAGGCCGTCGATGACCGCAGCATCGCCCAGGATGGCGTCCAACTCTTCGCCCAGGACGTCGAGCGAGCGGCCTTCGCCGCTGCAGACCGCCAGCGTATCGACGAGCCCCGAGAATTGTTTCAACTCGCGATCGGCCCGGGCCAAGGCTTGCAGGATTTCGACCGTGGGCCGTTCGGACACGAGCGGCCGCAGCAAGGCGGCAACCTTGTCGAACTGGCCCGCTTCGCGGTAGCGCTCGGCCAGGTAATAGGCCAAGGGCACATTCTTGGGATCGTCGGTCTGCAAGGCTTCGAGCCGCTCGACCAACGCGCCCTTTGCACCTTGCCGCTCGAGAATATTGGCCAGCAGCTCGTAGGCCGCGATGCCTGCGCTGTCGGACTTGGCATGCAAATACTTGCCCAGTTCTTCCAGGGCTTTGTCGGGGTTCGCTTGCGCGAACGCCACGCGGGCCAGGTTGTAGCCGAGCAGCGCTTCGTCGTGCTTGGCCGCATCGGCGGCGCGGAAAGCGGCCGTGGCCTCTTCAAGTCGGTTGGCGGCAAAATAGGCATCGCCAAAGCTCAAGTAGGCCCCTTGCTGCCCGCCGAGCCCTTCGAGCACGACGGCGCGGACGCGTTCTTCGCCGGCTCCACCGCCCTGCGCTTCGATGCGCTCTTGCACGAGGCGAAATGACTCGGCCGCCTTGTCCGCCTGGTCGTGGGCCATGTATAGCTGTGCCAACTCAGACGTCAGCAGGATGTAGGCCGGCGACTCTCGATCGAGATCGGGCGAAGCGAGCGCTCGCTCGTACAGCGCGATGGCCCGCTCGGGTTGTCCCTGTTCGGCCAGGTGCAATGCCAGCGCTCTCAACAAGACGACGGGGCCCTCGGGCGTTACGTCGGCGGCCTTGACCGCGTAGCGGATCGCCTCGCCCATGCGTTCGAGCTCGGTGGCCAGCGTGACGATTTGCTGCAGAATCATTTCCGACGCCGGGTCGAAACGCAGGGCGCGTTGGTATAGCCGCAAGGCACCAGGCAGGTCTTCGCGCTGCTGCTTGGTGCGCGCGGCTGCAAACAGACTCAGGGCTTCGAGGTGGTCGCGATCGGCCTCCGTCGCGACCTGTTTGGGATCGAGCGGTTCGAGCGGATTGCCCGCTGCGTCGGTGACGACCTCGCTGACCGGCTTTTCGGTCGCCAGTGGCCGTGAGAGTTCGGCGGGCGGCCTCGAGTCGGTCGGATCGGCGGCCGGAGCCGGCGCCTCAGCGCGCAGCGCCGGCAGCCAATCGCCGAGCAGCACGAGGAAACCGGTCAGCAATACTGCCGAGGTCAGCAAAGAACGGTTCACGTCGAGTTCCTCAGCCGGAGCTGCCCGGCGGAAGGGGCACGTTGTGCCCGGACTGTCGAGGGCCGTCGGGAATCGCGAGCCGGCAAGCGGAAGCCAAGGTGCGCATTGCACTTGGGGCAATCCACAAGCTCGTCCACGGCTGTTGATAGTCTATCGCCGGCTCGCGGCGCAGGCTATCGCCGACCTGGCGACGGGGCTCGCCGTCCGGCGGACCTGGCCGGAGTAAGTCGCGAGAAGGACGCAGTTATCGTGGCTTTTTCGATGCCACTTTGGGGGTACTCTTCTTGGCCGAGGTGGCTGGTTTCTTGGCGGCCGGCTTCGCCGCCGGAGCAGCTTTGGCCTTGGCCGCCGATTTCTTGCCGTCACCTTTCGCCTTGGGAGTGGCGGGAGCGGGCGCCTTCTCGGGAACAGGGGTGCGCTTGGCGGCGGCCGCTTCCTCGTGCGCTGCTTTGGCCGCGGCAACCTTCTTGGCGATGGCCTTGGCGGCGGCCAACCGCTTGGCCTCTTCGGCTTTCTTCTGTTCGGCCTTGGCCGCGGCCTGCGCCTCGGCGATCTGCTTCTTGGTCGGACGCTTCGGCAGATTGTCCTTGGCTGCCGGATTGATCTCGACCAGGATCTCGTGCAGGCTCGGCGCGTAAGGATTCACTGCGTATTCCGCGCCCAACTGGTGCAGCAACGACGCGAACTCGACGCCTTTGCTCTTGGGAATTGCGCGTTCAAGTCCGGTCACGGCACCGGCGGCGACTTCCTTGGGATCGGCCAGCCCGACGACCGACAAGGCAGCCAAGGTCGAGCGGTCCAGTGGAATCGCGTGACCGCCCAGGGCCACCTGCGTGAGAAAGGAGACGCCGAAGCGCGTGACGCCGTCCATCTTTTCGAGCTTTTGCTGGCTCTGCGACAGCTTCAACTTGCGCAGAGAGTCGAGCTCGAACGTATACGTGGCCTCGAAGACGTGCTGCAGCGCGCGGCGCAGGCGAGCGGCGGCCTCGGCCGGCCCGGGCAAGGGGCTGAGCACTTCGGCCAGTTCCTTGACCGTGCTCACGCGGACCTCGTTCCAGTCGAAGAATTGTTCCTGCAACATCGCGAAGCATTGCTCGGCCGGGCCGTAAGGAGCATCTTCGAGCAGACAGGCGAACAAGAGCTGTTCGAGGGTCGGGCGTTCGGTCGGCGTCCAGGGCTTGTAGTGCTTGCGGAGCACCTTCTGCAGCCGAGCGATCAAGGCGTTGCGATTCAGGTTGGGCATGCTTCGAAATCGTCAATCGGATGGTGGAGTCGAACGGTAATCCAGGAGCGGCAGGCACTCCCAGGCACTACGACGCCGGTTCCGACGGCTCTTCGTCGGGGGTCGGCGCCGGCGGGGGCAATTCATCCGCGGCCAGCGAGCCGTGGTCTGCGAGATCGAGTTCGGCCGCGGCGGGATGGTCCGGAGGGAGCACCTCGCGCAGCAGCTTGGCCATGGCGATCGAGCGCTTGACGCCCTGATCGAGCACGAACTGCAGCCGCGGCGTATACCGGGTGTCGATGCGGTTCTTGAGCTTGCTTTGCAGATAGCCGGCAGCGTTTTGCAGGCCGCGCAGGCTCAGCTCTTGCTTGGTCGTGTCGCCCATGACCGACACATTGACCTTGGCGCTGCGCAAATCCGGCGCGACCTCGACGGAGGTGACCGTGACGTCCTGAATGCGCGGATCGTTCAAATCGGTGAGGATGGCCATGCCGACCACCTCACGAATCGCTTCGGCAACTTTCAGGACGCGTCGAGAGCTCATGACCAAGCGCGGCAAATAACGGGCGAAACAGACAGGCACGGCTTACAGCGTGCGGGCAACTTCCTCGATCTTGTAGGCTTCGAGCACGTCGCCTTCCTTGAGGTCGTTGTAGTTCGCCAGGCGGATGCCGCACTCGAACCCCTCACGGACTTCTTTGGCATCGTCCTTTTCGCGGCGCAACGAGCCCAAGCCATAGTCGCCGATGACGCGGTTCTCGCGGATCAAGCGGATCCGGCAATTGCGCTCGATGGTGCCCGACAACACCCGGCAGCCCGCCACGGTGCCCACGCGGCTGATCGTGAACAGCCTCAGCACCAGCGCCCGGCCCAACTCCGTCTCGCGCTCTTCGGGCTTGAGCATGCCTTCCAAGGCGGCTTTCAAGTCCTCGGCCAACTTGTAGATGATGTCGTAGCGGCGAATCTGCACCCGCCGCTGATCGGCCATGGCGCGGGCCTTTTCGTCGGGCACGACGTTGAAACCGATGATCACCGCGTCCGAGGCATCGGCCAGGTAGACGTCGGCCTCGGTAATCCCGCCGACCGTGGCCTGCAGCACTTTCACCTGCACCTCGGGATGCGAGAGCTTCAATAGCTCCTTTTGAATCGCCTCGATCGAACCGCGGGTATCGGCCCGCAGGATCAAGTTCAAGGTTGGCGTATCGGTGCCGATATGGTCGAGCAGGTTTTCGAGGGTGATGTGCGTGCGCCCGCCGCCCAGCGCGACCTTGCGGCTTTGGGCCGCACGCTGCTCGGCGATCTCGCGGGCCTGGGTGATGTCGTCGAGCACATAGAAGTGCTCGCCGGCGCCCGGGGCGATGTCGAGCCCGGTCACGTTGACGGGCGTCGAGGGCCCCACTTCTTGATAGGTCTTGCGGCCGTCGAGCGTGTCGTACATGGCCTTGACGCGGCCGTGCGCGGCGCCGCAGACGATGACGTCGCCCACGTGCAGGGTGCCTTTCTGCACGATCAGCTTGGCCATGACGCCGCGCTCCTCGTGCAGCTCGGACTCGAGGCAGGTGCCCAGCGCCTGCCGATGCGGATTGGCGCGATAGTCGTGCAACTCGGCCAGCGTGAGGATCGTTTCGAGCAGCGTGTCCACGCCTTGGCCGGTCAGTGCGCTACATTTGCAGACTTCGGTTTCGCCGCCCCATTCACTCGGCAGCAAATCGTTGGCCGCGAGCTGTTCGTAGATGCGATTGATGTTGATGCCCGGCAAGTCGATCTTGTTGAGCGCCACGACCAGCGGCACGCCGGCGGCACGGGCATGGCTGATCGCCTCTTCGGTCTGCGGCATGATGCCGTCGTCGGCCGCCACGACGAGCACGGCGACGTCGGTGACGTTGGCGCCGCGGGCCCGCATCTCGGTAAACGCCTCGTGGCCGGGCGTATCGACGAAGGCAATCGGGCGGCCGTTGTTTTCGACGCGATAGGCGCGGATGTGCTGGGTAATGCCGCCGCTTTCGCCGCTGACGACGTTGGTCCCGATGATCCGGTCCAAGAGCGAGGTCTTGCCGTGGTCGACGTGGCCCAGGAAAGTCACGATCGGCGGACGAGGTTCGAGCGTCTCGGCGCTGTCTTCCTGCTGCTCGAGCGACGTGAGCACCTGGTCCTCGATGCTGAGCGGGCGCTTCACTTCGAGCTCGATGCCCAGCTCGATGCCGAGGAATTCCAATGTTTCGGCGTCCATCTCGGCGTTGATGTTGCCCATCTTGCCGAGCGCCAGGAGCTTGCCGAGCACCATCCGCGCCGGGATGCCTGCCGTCTCGCACAGGCTGCGCACCGTGCAGGGCAGTTCGATGGTCACCTTGCCTTTGTGCGGCGCGAGCGAAGTCGAGCCCCCGCGTCGCTGCCGGGTGATCCGCCGTGAGGGTCCGCTGTCCCCTTCGTCCTCGGGGCGGGGGCGGTCGGTCTGGGCTCGCTTGCGCTTGAGTTGACGCAACTCGCGCCCACCGAGATCAACGGCTTCGCCCGTGGCCGCGACTTCTTTGGGGCCGCCGGTGCGGCGACGTTCACGCCCCGGAGTCAGGTCGAGCGGCGGCGTGGCGGGCTGTGGACCGCGCGGCCCTCCCGGGGGCGAAGGCGTGGCCGATGGCGGTGAGGTGGTCTCGGCGTCGCGCCGCCGGGCCTCGTGCTTACGCATGTGCTCCTGCAGCGGCTTGCTGCCGAGCTTGCTTGCCCGAATCGCGTCGGGCGGCAATTTGATGTCGGGCTTCTGCGGGGCCGGCTCGCTACTGGCGGCCGGCGCAACGGGTTGCTGCGAAGGCGGCAACGGCGCCAGTTTGATCGCCGGGGCCGATTTCGGCGGAGCATCGCCGGCCGGGGGCTTGCGCCGCTGGTCGCCGGCCGGACGTTCGGTGCGGGGCGGCATGACCGGCGGGCGTCCGCTCGCACCAGTCGGGGCGACGTAATCTTCGCGCCGCATGGCATCGCGCGACGGGGGCTGCGGAGCGAGCGGAGCGCTCGGCGGCGCGGGGGCCGCAGGCGCAGCCGGCTTGGGAGGAGCATGGCGCGCTGCGCCACCGGCCAGGTAGGCCTTGAGCTTGACGACTTCTTCGTCCGTCAGGCTCGCCAGCGCCGACCCCTTGCCCGTGACACCCGCCTTCGCGCAGATGTCGACGAGCTCTTTGCTGTCGATTTTCAGCTCTTTTGCGAGCGAATAGATCCGCAATGCCAAAGGTCATTCTCCCGTCAGGTGTTCCGGCCGTGGGTTCGTACGCACCCCGGTTCCGGAAACCGTCTTGCGCAATTACCACTTCATTCCGCGTCTCCTGTTGGATGCCCGCCTTGCCTGGCCGTGCGCCCAGAGGCCACGGTCACGCAAGCGTTCATGTCGCCAGTCGGCTGCCCGTGCCGCGGCCAATGCCGCAGGTCACAGGGCCAACCAGTGCCAACTCGCCACTCGGTAGGACCGTCGGACACGCGTTGGGTCGGGGTCTCGAACGGTCCCGGCCATGCGCCGACGATCTACTCAGTCATCGAGCCGACTCACGCGTCGGTCGCCACTTCCCCCGTTCCGGCCGTGTCTGCGCCTTCCGACGATTCGGAAACCTCTGCCGACTCAGCCGGGGCTTCGGCGGCGGTCTCCCCGTCGCCTTCCGCCTCGGCGACGGGTTCGGCCACGGCGGCTGCCTCCGCTTCGCCGGCGGCACGCTCTTGCTCGCGTTGGCGGCGGCGCTGATCGGCAGCGGCGGCCTCGGCCTCGGCGGCTTTCGCCTCGGCCTGGGCGACGATGTGGTTGACCTGCTCTTCCGTCAAATCACCCATTTCCATCAGGGCGTCGGGCTCAATGACGGACAGATCATCGTAGGTCAAAAAGCCTTCGCCCACCAGCCTCTCGCTCAAACTCTCTTCGACCCCCTCGATCGAACAGAAACCGGCCACGGCCCGTTCGATCTGCTCGTCCAGCTCCTCGCGGGTCATGATCTCGATGTCCCAGCCGCAGAGCTTGCTCGCCAGCCGGACATTCTGGCCGCGGCGGCCGATGGCCAGTGATAGCTGGTCCTCGCGCACAAGCACAATGGCCCGGCCGAGCATCTGGCACAGGATTACCTCGTCGACCTCGGCCGGCTGGAGGGCATTGGGGATCAGCGTTTGCATATCGTCGCTCCAGCGGACGATATCGATGCGCTCGCCGCCCAGTTCTTCGACGATGTTCTTGATGCGATTGCCGCGCACGCCCACGCAGGCGCCAACGCAATCGACCCGCTGATCACTCGAGCTGACCGCCACCTTGGTCCGATAGCCGGGCTCGCGAGCCATGGCGCGGATCTCGATCACGCCGTCGCTGATTTCCGGAATCTCCTGCTCGAACAACCGGCGGACCAGGTCGGCGCGCGTGCGGCTCAGGATCACCTTGACCCGGGTGCCCTGCTTGCGGACCTCGCAGACCACGGCCCGGACGCGTTCGTTGGCGTGATACGATTCGCCAGGAATCTGCTCGCTGCGCGGCAGCAGTGCTTCGACGTTGGTCAATTGGACCGTGGCGACGCCGCCTTCGAACCGTTGGACGACGCCGTTGACCAACTGGCCCTTCATCGCGTCGTATTCGTCGTAGAGCGCGTCGCGTTCGGCCTCGCGAATCTTTTGGATCATCACCTGCTTGGCGGTCTGCGCGCCGATGCGGCCGACGGTTTCTTCTGGGTCGAGCGCTTCGCCGTTGCGCGAGCTGGTGATCGAACCGTCGGTGCGGTCGATTTTGACGATGATCTCGTCTTCTTCGCCGTAGTGTTTCTTGGCGGCCGACACGAGCGCCGCCTCGATGCCTTCGAAGACAATTTCCTTGTCGATGTTCTTGTCGCGATGGATCGAGTCGACCAGCCGCAGAATTTCACTGGCGTTCATGGTTGTGCGTTTCCACCCCGGTGTGCGGCCGGGGTTCCGGGTTCGAGTTGTCCGAATTGTCCAGGTTGTCCGAGTTGTGTTCCGCAAACCCTAGCGCCGCCGCCGTCGCCACGCGATCGCGGCCCGCTGGTTTGCGTGCTGCAGTCTCCCTCAAAACAAAAAAGGCAACGTTCCCTATCCGACGGCCACACATCGTGCGGCCACCGGCAGGACCGTTCCCCGGCTGCTCAAATCCCAGGTTGTGGGGCCAGCCGGCGCTGCGCGTCGGGGCGGCCATCGTTCGATGTTTGGCGGACGCGTCTGCTTCAACTGGCCGGAGGCCAGAGCAAACTGTCGCCCGTCACCGCGTCGAACCAATGAGCCGCACTCGTCGCGAAGCCGAACTGGAGCACGTCGCCCGGGGCGACGCTCAGTCGAGCCTCCCGTTTGGCCACTAGCGTTGTCGCGGCATCCGGCTCGCCCGGCGGTGCCAGCACCGTGAGGTGCACGACCGTCGCGTCCCCCAAGGGCTCCACCGTGGCGATTCTGCCGGTGGCGGAAACCCCGGAGCTCGCCAGCGGGTCGGCCCCCAGCCAAACGGCCTCGGGACGGACACCTAGCACAAGCTCGCGGCCAAGCCTCCTTTGTACCGCTTCCAGGCCCTTGCTGTCGACCGGAACTCGCAGCCCGGGCGTGCGAAACTCGAGCCCCGCTTCTGCCGGCGCCAGCGTGCCCATCACGAAGTTCATGGGAGGCGTCC
Organism: Pirellulales bacterium; assembly: GCA_019694435.1. NCBI lineage: Bacteria > Pseudomonadati > Planctomycetota > Planctomycetia > Pirellulales > Pirellulales bacterium. Next base: position 56,530 of record JAIBBZ010000010.1, on the reverse strand, counting down.
CCAAGAAGCCCGCTACGAACCGATTACAGGGTCGGTCATAAAGATCCAAAGGCGCGCCGAGCTGCTGCAGGCGCCCTTGGTGCATCAGGGCGATCCGGTCGCCCAGGGTCATGGCCTCGATCTGATCGTGAGTCACGTAGATCATCGTGGTGGCCAGCCTCCGCTGCAGCGCGCGGATCTCGCGGCGCATCTCGACCCGTAAACGGGCATCGAGGTTCGAGAGCGGTTCGTCCAGCAGGTACACGGCCGGCTCCCGCACCAGGGCCCGGCCGAGTGCGACACGTTGCCGCTGCCCACCCGAAAGTTGCGCGGGGCGCCGTTCGAGCAGTGCACCCAGGTCGAGCAGCTCGGCCACCCGGCGGACACGGGCTTCGATGCACCGGCGGCGTTCGGCGACGTCTTTACCCAGCTTGCCACCCAGGAGCCAGCCGCCGACGCGCCTCAAATAGCCTGGCCCCTGGCGCAGTTCGAGTCCGAAGGCCAGGTTTTGATAGACCGACATGTGGGGATAGAGGGCATAGTTCTGAAACACCATCGCCACGTCGCGATCCTTGGGCAGCACGTCGTTGACGACGCGGCCGCCGATGCGAATCGTGCCTTGGTTCGACTCTTCCAGTCCGGCGACCAGCCGCAGGGAAGTGGTCTTGCCGCACCCGCTAGGACCGACGAGGACCAGCAGCTCCTGGTCTTGTACGTCGAGCGTCAAACGATCGACCGCCACGGTACCGTTGGCAAAGACGCGAGAAACCCCGTCGAACGAAACGCACGCCATGAAGCTGCCGGATCGTAGGAAAAATGCCAGGACGAGCCCTGCCCGCACATCGCCAACGGCCGTGGCGGGTCGGCCAATTATGGCGCTGAGGGCCGGTCGAGTCGAACGACCGTCAGGACCTCGGGACGAGAAAGCTGAGGTGGTGGGCCGTGTGGATGCAGTGCAGCCGTACGAGCGTGGCCTTGTCGAGCGGGCCGAACAGGGGTGAAGGATGCAGCGGGCCTTCGTGGCCCTCCAATCGTGCGACGGCCGCTTTGAGCTGGGCCACGCCGTCCCGATCGTTACCTCCCGAGGGCTGGACCGTGCGCTTGTCCGTTGCCCCGCCCGCGGGCCATTCACCCCGTTCTAAGACCTGTCGGAGAAATCGAGGTGCCCAAGTCTTGCTCAGCAGCCAGGCCATCACGTTGAGCGGAAAGGCAAACGCTGGAAAGCCGTCGAGCGGATACAGCATCACCGCCGCGAGGTGACGGCAGCATTGGTTCAGGTCCCAGTTGCCAGCCCGATCGTAACCACAGGCCAGCAAATGCTCGGCGTCGCGCACCGCCTCGTCGAGCGTGGCGAACTTTAGTGCTCGTCGCCTGGACCGGCTTGCCGCAGCCGCATCGCCGTCCATCGTTCGCCTACCTTTGCGTCGATTATCGGCCGTCCCATGCGCCGACGACGATCGCCGTGGCCTGCCCCTGCGGCGTGAAATTCAGATTCACAAAGTTCTGGCCCGCCGGTTCGTCGTCGCGCGTCACGGCGCGTACCGGACACTCGGGGTCGGGCGTCGTGTAGTTCAGCACGGGAAACAACCGGCCGTTATGCAGAGCCAGGACGCTCGCCACCAACTCGACCGCGCCGCAGCCGGCGCCCAGGTTGCCGAAGTTCGACTTGGCGGCCACCGTCGGTACGTCGCGTGCCCGGTCGCCGAAAGCCGCACCAATCGCGCGGGCCTCGTCCGCGTCGGCCGAATGGGTTGCCAGGCCGTGCGCATGCACATGACCGATCTGGGCCGGTGAAAGTCCTGCGTCCGCGAGCGCCAGGCGCAGGGCATTGGCCGCGGCCCGGTCGCGCTGGGCGACGCGCTGGCGATCGACCACGGTCGAGGAGCCGAAGCCGAGCACCTCGGCCAGGATCTTCGCACCGCGCCGTTGGGCCGACTCGAGCGATTCGAGGATCACGGCCCCCGCTCCTTCGCCGAATACGGTGCCGCAGCGATTGCGGTCGAACGGGCGGCAGGCCTGCTCCGGCGGAACGTCGGTGGCGGTTTCCTCCAGCAGCAGCGCGTGTACGGCCTTCATCGGGTGGATGCGCGTGCCGGTCGCACCGGCCACCATGATCTCCGCGCTGCCGCGTTGAATCGTCCGCAGCGCCTCGCCGATCGCCGCGTTCGATGCCGCCTCGCGCTGAGTCAACGAGTTGTTGGGCCCGCGCAGGTCGTTATAGATCGCCACATGGCAGGCCGGCATGTTGGGCAGGTACTTGAGCAGCCACAGCGGCGTCATTTGCCGCATCCCTTCGCCGCCCCAGCGGGGGTACTGAAACCGGCGACGATCCAAGCCAGCGGCAGCGTCACCCGCACTCGTATCCAGGCACGCCGCAACGGCGGCGCTCAGCTCGTCGGGATCGGTCAACATGTAGTCCGAGCCGTAGACGATGCCGATCCGCTCCGGCTCGTAGCGTCCATCGGGGGTCGTTTCGTCGACCAGCCCTGCATGGGCCAATGCCCGCTGCGCCGCGGCCACGCCCATTTGCGTTTCGCGGCACATCAACTTGAGCGCTTTGCGGATGGCTTTCTTGCGGGCCGATTCGAGCGGACCAAAATCGTCGATCTCGCCGCGGAACTGCTCGGCCGGCGCGCCCAAATCGGTGCTCAGGCCGCGGCCGTCGACCCATTCGAGACGTCCAATGGCGCTGCGGCGTTCGCTCAATCCGGACCACAATTCGTCGAGCGTGTTGCCCAGCGGGCAGATCACGCCCATCCCGGTGATCACGACCCGCCGCGATTGCGAGGAACTTGCCATAAATTGCCGTCGTCCGTGCCGCCTTGATATGCCAAAAACACGGAGATTTTACTGGCCTGCGGCGAGACCGTCGAGTTCAACGAGCGCCCGCCGGCGGGCCGCGCCGGGGCCGGTCCCGGAGTTGATGCCCTGCTATCGAGCGGTGAATCACACGATTCGCCGCGGCCTTAGAACAGCTCGGCGATCGGTTCGCCGTTTTCGACGATCGGTCTAGGACGCCCGCGAAAATCGAGGTACGTCGCGTCGAGCGGCACTTCCATGTGGCGAAAGATCGTCGCTGCCAGGTCACCCGGCGTCACGGGGCGATGCTTGATCTGGCCGCCGTCGCGCTCTGTAGCGCCGATTACTTGGCCGTGGCGAAGTCCGCCGCCGGCGAGCGTCATCGACGACACGCTCGGCCAATGATCGCGGCCGTCGGTGCTGCCCTGGGTCCCCAAATGCGGCGTGCGGCCAAATTCGCCCATCGCGATCACCAAGACCTGATCCAGCAGCCCGCGTTCTTCCAGATCGCCCACCAGCGTCGTCAGCACGTGATCGAACACGGGTAGCAAGGGTCGCAACCCGTTCCAGATGCCGCCATAGGGCGGGATGTTGTCGCCGTGCGTGTCCCAGGTGCCCGAGGCCGTGTGATTGCTCAAGTCGATCGTCACGAAACTAACGCCGGCTTCGACCAGTCGCCGCGCGAGCAGCGCTTGCCGGCTCCACCCATGCTCGCCGTAGCGCGCCAGCACGATTTCCGGCTCGCGCGACAGATCGAATGCCTCGCGGGCCCGCTGTCCGGCCACGATTTCGACCGCCTGCTGGCCGTAACTGTCCAGTGCTGCCAGTTGGCCCGTGCGGTCCAAATCGCGCCGCAGCCGGTCGAAATCCGCGAGCAGCGCCCGGCGGTTGTTCAGCCGAGCCTCGTCGAGTCCGCGGGGCAGCTCGAACAGCCGCGCGGCGTCCTTGGCGACGAACGGGTCGTATTGCTTGCCCAAATAACCGGCCCACGCGAGGTGGCTGCGGTCTTGCAGGTTGAGCGATACGTAGGCCGGCATCCGCGGATCGTTCGCCCCGCGGAACCGCGCCACCAGCGAGCCGATGGCCGGATACTTGTCGCCGTCGCGATTGAGCCGAGGTTCGGCCTCGCTGTTGCCGGTCTGGATGACGTGGTTGGGCTCGTGATTCGAGTGCCGGGCATCGACCGAGCGGATCAACGTCATGCGGTCGAGCAAGGCCGCCTGCTTGGGCAGATATTCGCACAGCCGCACGCCGGGGAGCGCCGACGGGATCGTGCCGAAGGGCCCCCGAATCTCGGCAGGCGCGTCGGGCTTGAGGTCCCAGGTATCGATATGGCTGGGCCCGCCGGTCATCCACAGCAGGATGACGCTTTTCGTCGAGGCGGCCGGACGGCCGGCAGCCCAGGCCTCGGCCCGCTGTCGCAGCAACCCCGGCACGGACAACCCAGCCAACCCGGCGAGGCTCGCCTTGAGCACACTCCGCCGACCGTAGCACACCAGGCCCTCACGCACCCGGGGATTGAGCGCGGTGAACGCATGTTCGCCGTGAGTGAAAGAAGGCTGGCGCGTGGACATCGTCGTGAGTTCGTGCCGCGGCATGGAAGGTCTGCGGCATTATCTCACGATGTGCGTGCAGTTGTCACGCGCGAACTGCTAATACCGCCCGTTGTAGCGACGCGGGTCGGTCGCCGCGCTGCGCGTGATCGTCGGGGGTGCGCCGCTGCCCTTGTTCTCGACAAAGATCAACAGGTCGGCCCGGGCCGGCCCGTTCAAGAAAGGCACGGCGCCCAGCAGGGCGTCTGGCTCGGTCGGCACCGGCATCGCGACGACGCCCAGGCCGATCACCAGCACCTGCTCGCCTGGCCAGCGAAATCGCTCGTGCATCCGCACCTGGCTGATCCGGGGGACCTCGATCTTGGCCCGTTGCCGGGGCGCCACCGTCGAGGGCGCCTCGACCACGACCGGCACGAGCTTTTCCACCTGGTCGACGTTGCATTTGACGATCGCGTCGATCGAACGCCCGTCGAGCGCCAACAGCGGAGTCAATTCGAGGGTGAACCCCTCGTCGATCTGGCCCATCGTCGTGTCGAACCCGGGCCAGGCCTCGGGCTTGGCCACGATTTCCTTGACATAGGTCTTGGGCCTCGTGACGGCGATCACCGTCGATTGCCCGTTGTTCACCATCAGGTGCGGCGAACTGTGCTCGCGAAAGTCGGTCCGCTTGCGCAGCTCGCCCAGCAGCATCGCCGCGTCTTCCTTGGCGAGCATCCAGGCCTGCGCACCGGGGGTTTGCACCGCCAGTGGGCGCAGCAGGTTTTGCGCCCGGGCGCGCCAGTTGGGCTGGTCGACCGTGACCACGCGCACGCCGAACGTCTGCGTTTCCGCTTCGCTCGAGACGAAACGGTCGACCACGTCGGCCACGACGGCATGCATCTCCGGCGTGTGATAGACCTTTAGCGTCCGGGTGTTGGCGCTCAACACGCCCAACGGATCGCCGTGCCAGACTTCGTAACCCGTCTCGCGCAGGATCCAATCGACGATCGCTTGCTCGGGATGTGTGGTATTCGTCACCCGGCTCGTGTACGGAGTCAGGTCATACTCGCGCCAGACCTGGCCGCGCTCGTTCGGCAGCTCGATGGGGCCCGTCTTGACCGTGGCTCGCGCCGAAGGGGGCGGGCCATTGGGTTGCGTCGGCTCGATCGGCACCAGCGGCGCCTCGCTCTCCGGAGCCTCGCTGCGGGCGATTCGGGCCGTGGCCCGGGGACTACTCGCACGCCAATTGGGGTCGTTCGCCGGGGTCAGCGGTTGTTGCGCTTGCGCCACGGCGGCGAAGCCGCACAGCCCACCCAGAAACACGAAAGGCAACGCAGAGCGAAGGCCTGGCATCACGGGAAATCTCCTGCTCCCGGGCGACCGTTGCCGGTCGGCGATTGGCTGCGCGACGCGCGGTCGAGACGAGCACTGTGCCCCGGCGGTGTAGCGTGTCGTCCACGAGCGACGACCACCGCAGGGCGCCAGCCGACCGCACACCGGCAGATGGCGAAAAGGGAGCGGGAGTATAGAAATGCCACCCGCGCAGAACAAGATCGAGTGGGCGTGGGCCGACAGCAGTGGCGGCGCTGCTAGTGCTTGCCGTTGAGCCGGCCGATGACCAGCGTTGCGTTATGGCCGCCGAAGCCGAAGCTGTTCGACATGGCGTAATCGAGCTTACGCTCGCGCGGCTGGTTGGGCGTGTAGTCGAGATCGCACGCCGGATCGGGAGTCGAGTAGTTGATCGTCGGGGGGACCATGTTGTCGCGAATTGCCAGCGTGCTGAGCACCAGTTCGACACCGCCGCTGGCCCCCAGCAGGTGTCCCAATTGGCTCTTGGTGCTCGAGATGCTCACTTTGCGTGCCGACTCGCCAAAGACGTTCTTAATGGCCTGCGTCTCGGCGGCGTCGCCCAGCATCGTGCTGGTGCCGTGTGCGTTGATGTAGTCGATCGCGCTGGGGTCCCGCCCCGCATCGGTCAGCGCTCGGCGCATCGCTTTGACGGCGCCGATGCCGTTCTCATCCGGCTGGGTGATGTGCCCGGCATCGCCGTAGGTGCCGTAGCCGAGCAATTCGGCGTAGATCCGCGCGCCGCGAGCCCGGGCGTGCTCGAGTTCTTCGAGGACCAGGATTCCGGCCCCCTCGCCGAGCACAAAACCGTCGCGTTCTTTGTCGAACGGACGGCTGGCCTCGGCCGGATTGTCATTGCGAGTCGAAAGGGCTCGCATCGACGCAAAACCGCTGATGCCCATCGGTGTGACGGCTGCTTCGGTGCCGCCGGTGACCATGATGTCGGCGTCGTCGTATTGAATCGCCTTGAAGGCCTCGCCGATCGCGTTGGCGGCGCTGGCGCAGGCCGTGGCCACGGCCGTGTTCGGGCCCCGCAGGCCGAAGTGAATCGAAACCTGCCCGCTGGCCGCGTTGACCATCAGCTTGGGGATGGTAAAGGCCGAGACCTTGTCGGGGCCTTTCTCGATCAGTCGGGTGTGCTGCGTCTCGATTTCGTGCAACCCGCCGACGCCCGAGCCCAGCACGACCCCGATGCGAAACGCGTCCTCGCGCTCGCAGTCGATGCCCGAATCTCGGATCGCATCGGTCGCGGCGACCAGGGCGAATTGGGAAAAGCGGTCGATTCGCTTGGCTTCTTTGGTGGGCAGGTACCCCTCGGTCGAGAAGTCCTTGACCTCGCCGGCAAAGCGGACCTTGAAGTCGGTCGTATCGAACGAGCTGATTTCGCCGACGCCGCTGTGTCCTGCCAGGACGCGTTGCCAGAGATCTTCGATCCGGCAACCGAGCGACGTCACCGCCCCGAGCCCGGTAATCACCACGCGGCGCTTCATTTCGCCGAAGCCATCTTCTCGATGTACTCAATCGCCTGGCCGACGGTTTGAATCTTCTCGGCGGCGTCGTCGGGAATGTTGATGTCGAACTCTTCCTCGAGCTCCATTACGAGCTCGACCGTATCGAGCGAGTCGGCACCGAGATCGTTGACGAACGACGTCTCGGGCGTGACCTGTTCCTTGCTGACGCCGAGCTGCTCGGCGACGATCTCAATCACTCGTTCGGTTACAGAGGCCACGGCTGAGGATCTCCTCACTTGGGTCGTACGAAAGGTCGAGCCGGCGCCTCGCCAGGGGACACGCGCCGTTGCGGTGGAGTTATGCGCGGCTCGGTTGGGGTTGCAACTACCCGACAGCCGCATCGCCACGGGGCCCACATCGGCCCAGGAAGCGGTCGGCTGTCGATCGGGCTCATCGTTCACTCAATCGACTAAGTCTGAATCGGTCAAGTCAGCCAGATCGGTTAAGTCAAACGACTGGAGGGCCTTAGTTAGGCTGGTCAAGATATACTGGTTTTCCAGGTACGTGTCTACACCTAACTACGCGTGCGGAAACCCTGTCAGCGGAAGACTTACGGCGATTTGGCGGGGGCCCGCGCGAACGGGCAGTCGTGGGGCTTTGGCAGCAGCGCTAGCGAGGCCGCCGGCGCAGCTCGTGTGAGTTGCCGCGCACAGCCAGCAGGTCACTCGGGCCGGGAGGGCTCTCCGCAACTTCGCGACCAACCGGCGCCGACCAGGCTCAGGCGGTCATCCCCCCGTCGACGACGAATACCTGCCCGGTCACATAGCTCGCTGCGCGACTGGCCAGGAACAGTACCACGGCGGCCACCTCGTCGGGGGTGCCCAGCCGTTTGACGGGGATCCGCTTCTTGGCCTCTTCGATCACCAGGTCGCCCAGCGCTGCCGACATGTCGCTCTCGATGAATCCCGGCGCGACCGCGTTGACCGTGACGTTGCGGCCCGCCAGTTCGCGCGCCACCGTCTGGGTCATCCCGATCAATCCGGCCTTGGACGCCGAGTAGTTGGCCTGTCCCGGATTACCGACCAGCCCGCTGACGCTGGAGATGTTGATGATCCGGCCATAACGCTGTCGCATCATCGGCCGCGTAACTGCGCGCGCAAACAAGAACGGACCGCGCAGGTTGGTGGCGATCACTTCGTCCCATTCGTCGTCCTGCATGCGCGGGAACAAGGTGTCGCGGGTAATTCCGGCGTTGTTGACCAGGATCTCGACGGTTTTCCATTGCTCGGTGACCTGGTCGACCAGGGCCGCCACGGCCTCGGCATTGGACACGTCGCAGGGAAACGCCTGTGCCGTGCCGCCGGCGGCGGCGATGGCGCCGACCGTATCGGCCAGCTTGGCGGCATCGCGCGCCACGCAAGCGACCTTGGCCCCGGCCTCGCCGAGCCGGAGGGCCATTGCTTTTCCCAGCCCGCGCGAGGCTCCCGTGACGATGGCCACCTGGCCGGAAAGATCGACCTTCAAACCGCCAATTCCATCGGACATAGGGTCGTGCCTCGATTCGAGAAACCAACAGCCGCCGCGCCAGACGCGTTGCAACGGCAAACCGGATGACGAACTAGTTCATCGCGCCGTGGCAGGTGCATTGGCGATCGATGCGCCGCATCAGTCCCCGCAACACTCGGCCGGGCCCCACTTCGTAGTATTGCGTGAACCCCTGGGCGACGAGGTACCGCATCGAATCCTCCCAGCGGACCGGCGAGACGACCTGCCGGATGAGTAGCTCGCGGATTTCCTCCGGATCGTCATGTGGCTGCGCATCGACGTTGGAAATAACCGGGATCTTTGGGCGGCGCAGCGTGGCCTTGCTCAAAGCTACCGCCAGCCGCTCGACGGCCGGCTGCATGATCGAGGTGTGAAACGCGCCTGCCACGGCCAGGGGGACCGCCTTCATCGCGCCGGCCGCTTCGGCCCGCTCGGCCGCCCGTTCGCAAGCGGCATTGCTGCCCGAGATGACGATGTTGCCGGGACACAGCAGGTTGGCGATGGAGAGGATCTCGTTGCCGCGAACTTCGTCGCACAACCGTTCGACCTGCACGCGCTCCATGCCGAGAATGCTGACCATGCCGCTGGGGGTCGCATCGGCGGCGTCTTGCATCGCCGCGCCGCGCTGCGCGACTACGCGCAGCCCTTCTTCGAAGTCCATGACGCCGGCGAACACCATGGCCGTGTATTCACCCAGGCTCAAGCCCGCCGCCGCTTCGCACGAGAGCACCACGTCGGGCGACTCGTGTCGCAGTGATTCCAACGCCGCCAGGCTCGTGACGAACAGGGCCGGTTGGCTGTAGACGGTCGAATCGAGATCTTCGGCCGGCCCGTTGAAACACAAGGCCGCCAAGTCGTAGCCCAGTACGCCCGAGGCGCGATCGTACAACTCTCGGACGGCAGGCAGCGATTCGGCGAGCGCCTGGCCCATGCCGACCGTTTGCGCGCCTTGGCCTGGAAACAAAAACGCGATGCGACTCACGGCGTCGGTGTCTCCACGTAAAAACCCCCGGAAAACTTGGCGCTGGAGGTTTTAACAGATGACGCGGCCCTTGGGCAGCGTCAGGCCGGCCTGCAGCACAGGCGCGGCGGCCACGAGCGAGGCCCGGGGCGGCGGGCTATTTCTTTTCCGTCGTCATGTCGACGACCGTCCGGCCCATGTAGTGGCCGCAGTTGGGGCACACCACGTGCGACGGCAGCGGCGTGCTGCACTGCGGGCAGTTCACCGTCTGAATCGGCGTGACGAAGTGGTGCGCGCGACGGGTGCGGGTACGGGCGTTGGACTGGCGGCGCTTCGGTACGGCCATCGGGGCACCTCGAACACAATCAAGAAAGGTCGGGACCGGTACGGCCCAGGGCAGGCAAGCGAGCCCGTCATCGTAAAGACCGTGGCCGAACCCTGTCAACCGCTGCGCGTGCCGCGGATTTCGACGAGTTGCGGCTGGCGGTCTACTTCGCCGCACTGGCCGCCAGCAGGTCGCGGATGCCCTTGCGGGCCTCGTCCAAGGCGGCCGCAAGGTGTGCGGGATCCTTGCCGCCGGCCTGGGCCATGTCGGCGCGGCCGCCCCCGCTGCCGCCAACCAACGCCGCCGGCGAGCGAATCCATTCGGCCGCGCTGACGCCGCGCTGCTCCAGATCTCGGCTCACGCCCGCGACGAGCATCACTTTGTCGCCGTCGCGAGCCGCCAGCAGCACGGCCGCGGGCGCTGCCTGTTTGCGCAGCGAGTCGATGTACTGCCGCAACATGGGCACCGGCGCCGGCACCTCGGCCACGATCACTTTCGTGCCGCCGATGTCTTCGGCCCCGGCCAACAGGCTCTCGAGGCTCCGGTCGCCCTTGGCCGGCGCGGCCGTGGCCTGTTTCTTCAGTTCGCGATTCTCCTTGGCCAGTGTTTCGGCGCGTTCGGGCACCTTGTCGAGCGGCACCCTGAGAGCTGCGGCCGCCTCGGCGAGCAGGTTCTGCGTCTTGCGCATGTCGGCCAGTGCCGCGGCGCCGGTCAGGGCCGTGATGCGTCGGGTACCAGCCGACACGCTTTCCTCGCCAACCAGGCGAAACAGCCCGATCTGCGCGGTGTTGTCCACGTGGGTGCCGCCGCACAGCTCCTTGCTGAAACCGCCCATCGAGACCATGCGGACCTCGTCGGGATACTTCTCGCCGAACAGCATCATGGCGCCGTGTGAGCGCGCCTCGGTCAGGGGGAGCATCTGCCAGGCGACGGGTGCCGCATCGAGGATACGGGCATTCACCTCGTCTTCGATCGTGGCCAGCTGCTCGCGCGTCACGGCCGAGGGATTCGTGAAATCGAATCGCAGCAGGTCGCGGTCGACCTTCGAGCCGCGCTGCTGGGCATGTCCGCCGAGATGCTTCTGCAACGCGTAGTGCAGCACGTGCGTGGCCGAATGCGCCCGGCGGATGGCCTGGCGCCGTACGGCGTCGACCCGGGCCGTGGCTTGCGAGCCGAGTTTCATCCTTCCTTGGCGCAGATGGCCGACGTGGACCAGCAGGCCGCCGTCCTTCAGGGTGTCGACCACTTCAAACTCGAACCCCTCGCCGGTGATCTGGCCCGTGTCGCCCACCTGGCCGCCGCCTTCGCCGTAGAACGGGGTCTGATCGAGGACCACGCGGATCGGCTCGGCATGGCCGATCTCGTCGACCGCTTCGCACAGGTGATCCTGAGCGACGATGCCGACGATCTTTGCCGGGGACTCGATCCGATCGTAGCCGAGGAAGGTGGTCGTGCCGTAGGCCTTCTTGAGTGCGTCGAGCGGGCCGGTCTGGAACAATTCGAACTTGCGGCGGCCCGACTTGTCGCCGTGCTTTTCCATCTCGGCGCGGTAGCCGTCCCAATCGAACGTCAGGTTGTGTTCGGCGGCCAGCGTCTCGAACAACTCCGGCGGGAACCCGTAGGTCGTATACATATCGGCCGCTTCGCTGCCCGAGACCATCACGCGGCCCTGGTCTTTCAGCGCGCGGAACAAGCGGTCGATGCGTTCCAGGCCCGAGTCGATCGTGGCCAGGAAGCTGGCCTCCTCGCGGCGAATCACGTCGGCCACGCGATTGACGCTGTCTTTCAATTCCGGATAGGGCCGGCCCATCACTTGGGCCACCACGCTCGCGAGATTGTGCAGCAGCGGCTCGCGGACGTTCATCTGGTGCGCGTCGAGTACGGCCCGGCGCAACAAACGGCGGACGACATATTTTTCCTTGTCTGGCCCGGGATAGACGTTTTCGTGGATTGCGAACACGCAGGCCCGCAGGTGGTCGGCGATGCGCCGCAGTCGTCGTCCCGTCTCGCTCGCTGGATCGTATTTCTGCCCGCAAATCTCGGCCGCTTTGGCCACCAGGGGCTTGAAGATGTCGATGTGAAAATTCGTGTCGGCCCCTTGCAGCACCGAGGCGGCACGCTCGAGGCCCATGCCCGTGTCGATATTCTTGCTGGGCAGCGGGCGGAGATTGTCGGGCGGTTCGCCCACGCGATTGAACTGCGTGAAGACGAGATTCCAGATCTCGACTTCGCCCTGCTTTTCGGTGTGATAGAAGATCTCGCTGCAGGGGCCGCACACACCGTCGGGGCCGTGGCTCGGAGCGCCGGCCGGCCAGAAGTTGTCGTTTTCGCCCATGCGCGTGATGCGCGAGGCCGGCAGGCCGACCTGTTCCATCCAGATGTTGGCCGCCTCGTCGTCGTCCTGGTAGACCGATACCGTCAACCGGTTCGGGTCGATTCCGAGCCAGGCCTTGCTGGTGAGAAATTCCCACGCCCAGACGATCGCTTCGAGCTTGAAGTAGTCGCCGAAGCTGAAGTTGCCGAGCATCTCGAAGAACGTGTGGTGATAGGCCGTGCGGCCCACGTTGTCGATGTCGCCCGTCCGCAGACACTTCTGGCACGTTGTCGCGCGGGTGAACTCGAGTTTGCACTTGCCCAGGAAGTGATCTTTGAACTGGTTCATGCCGGCCGGCGTGAACAGCACCGAGGGGTCCCAGTGGGGCACAAGCACGTCGCTGGGGCGGCGCACGCAGCCCTTCGACTCAAAGAAAGCCAGGTACTTCTCGCGGATTTCGTCGGTCTGCATGGGCGATCAGGTAGCGGCTGAAGTCAGGTTCGGGACGAGCGCTGTGCCGGGGAGACGGTGGCCGGCAATCGCAGTGCGACAGCTTCCAAATCGCAGTGCGACAGCCCCGAAGACGGGCAGCTAATGGCGAAGCCATTCACCGCCCGACCCTGGCGGACCGCGGCTCAAACAGGTCATGATACCGCTGCCCCTAAAATCCGCCTAGGCGGTAATGTCTTACAGCTTCAGGGGTAATGGCCAGGTTGCCGGGCCGCGGCGATGCCGTGCCTGGGCGCCGATCGTTCGACGGCCAATGCGCTTGAGAAAAAAAGCGACTGCGGAGTGCAAAGGCCAGCGACACGGCACGCCGTTGTGGCTACCTGGGGCGCCTAGCCTGGCTGCCTAGGGCGCGATGACGCGAGTTCGCTCGCTGTCCGTACCCAACGGGAGTAGCACGCGCACGGGCGCCGATTTATCGGCCACCGCTTCGCGAAAATCGCGTGGGTTGCGCACCGGGCGGCCATCGACGTGGCTGATATACATGCCGGGGCGCAAGCCCGCGTTCCACGCGGAACTGTCCGACGCGACGTCGATCACCACCACGCAGTCTTCGGGCGGGATCACCCCGGCGGCCTGGTCGAGCAGCGCCGTCTTGTAATCGACCCGCAATCCTCGCCAGGCGGGCTCAGGCGTGAACACGCGCTTGCCCGCCACGGGAAACTTGGCCAGTTCGACGGCCACGCGCATTTGCCGCCCGCCGCGTTCGATGTTCAGCGCGGCGGTGGCGCCGGCCTCGAGGCGACCCACGTTCAACACCAGGCTGTCGGCATCGAAGACCGGCTGTCCGTTGACGGCGGTGATCACGTCTTCCGGCTCGAGAAACCGCTGAGCGGGAGTGCCCACCTGTACTCCGGTCACCAGCGCACCCTGCCGGCCTCCGCGGATGTCGTCGGCCGACAAGTTGTTCGGCAAAATGCCCAGCAATCCGTATTGCACTTCGCGCCCCTGCTTGAGGTCCTCGAGGACGCGCAAAAAGGTCTCGTCGACCGGCACTGCATAGCCGGCCGATTGTTCATAGCCAACGATGGCCGCCAAGGCGGTCGTGAGGCCGACCATTTCCCCCTTGAGATTTACCAGTGCCCCGCCGCTGGTGCCCAGATTCAGCTTGGCATCGGTCTGGATCAGCGTGCCGTAATGGTGCAGCGTCGAACGCGGACGCTGCGATTCGTCCTTGGCGCCCGGCGCGGCTTTGCGCGAAAGGTTCGCCACGATGCCCCAACTCGCGCTGGCCTGGCCGTCGCGGGCGATCGCATAGGGGTTCCCTAGCGCGATGACGATCTGCCCCTTGCGCAGTGCGGCGCCGTTACCGAATTTGATCGGCGTCAGGCCCGAGGCGTCTTCCAGCTGCAATACGGCCAGATCGCTGCGAGTGTCGCTCGCTTTGACCTTGGCGTTGTAGGTACGCCGGTCGATCGTCGTCACCCGATAGATGCTGTTGTCGCTGTCGCCCAGAACGTGGTTGCAGGTCAACACCAGTCCGCTGCGGTCGACCACCACGCCCGTTCCGAAATCGGTCGGGATGAAGCCGGGCTGGCTCGGATCGGACTCTTCGTTCGTCGTAGCCTGTTGACCGAAAGGATCGAACAGGGGGCCAGCCGGGCCGCCTTCGGCGTCGTTGCGCCGAATGCGGGCAATCGCCACGACGGATTTTTCCGCCTCGCCAATCGCGGCGACCATCGATTGCTCGATCGACGCGGCCAACTGCAGGCCGGTCGCTGCATCGGGGGCCGACTGTGCCCGGGCGGGCAGTGTTGCCAGGCATGCGGCGGCCATCAGTGCCAGCCGTAACGCCTGCGCAACCCAGCAGCGTGCGAACGTGTGCGTCTTGGCGCGGCCGTCGGGCGGCGCGATGGGGTTCTGAGGCGGCCCAGCAAACCGAGTCGTTTCGGCCATCGGCGGTATCTCGCACAAGGCGGGCGGGGCGGTCCCGTGTCGATTCGGAGGCCTGCTCGCGCTGCGCGGCGTCTACCGCGGCGGCGTCATTCGTCAGGCGACCCGCTCGTATCCTCCGCGCCGGCCGCCCCGAGTTTTTCCAAGGGGGCGCCCGCCGCCAGGATCTTGTTCTTCAATTCTTCGGTGAACGCGGCGTTATCGACCAGGTATTGCCGCGTCTTTTCGCGCCCCTGACCCAGTTGCAAATCGCCATACCGGAACCAGGCGCCCGAACGCACCACCAGCTTTTGGGCAATGGCCAGATCGAGCACATCCCCCTCATAGCTGATGCCGTTGGTATGCATCATATCAAACTCGGCGATCCGGAACGGCGGGGCCACCTTGTTTTTGACCACCTTGGTCCGCACCCGCTGACCGACGACCTCTTCCCCCTCCTTGAGCGAGCCGATCCGGCGAACGTCGATCCGGCAAGAGGCATAAAACTTCAGGGCCCGGCCGCCGGGGGTGGTTTCCGGGCTGCCGAACATCACGCCGATCTTCTCACGAATCTGGTTGATGAAGATCACGCTGGTCCGCGAGCGGTTGATCGCCCCGGTCAGCTTGCGCAGCGCCTGGCTCATCAACCGGGCCTGCAAACCGACGTGCGAGTCGCCGATTTCGCCTTCGAGTTCTTTCTTCGGCACCAGGGCCGCGACCGAGTCGACGACGATCACGTCAACCGCGTTCGATTTGACCAGCATCTCGGTAATGTGCATGGCCTCTTCGCCGCTGCTCGGCTGGCTGACCAGCAGCGTTTCCAGCTCTACGCCGAGCTTTTTCGCCCAGCTTGGGTCGAGGGCATGCTCGGCGTCGATGAACGCGGCGATGCCGCCGGCCTGCTGAGCCCGGGCCACGACGTGCAGGGCCAGCGTCGTCTTACCGCTCGATTCCGGGCCGTAAATCTCGATGACGCGGCCACGGGGGATCCCCTGCCCTCCCAGCGCCAGGTCGAGCGACAAGCTGCCGGTGCTGATGCCCTCGATTGGGCCGATGTGGTCGCTGCCCAGGGGCATGATGGCCCCTTCGCCGAACTCTTTCTCGATCTGCGCGATCGTGGTTTTCAGCGTCGCGTTCTGCTCGAGGAGCTTGCGGGCCGGGTCCTTGTCTTTCTTGCCGGCAGCCTTGCCTTCGGCCGGCGCGGCCTTGCCGTCGCCCGCCTTAGCGGCAACCTTCGAGGCAGCGGGGGCCGCCGGTGCATCCTTCTTGGCCATGCGATGGTTCGATTTCGGGGCGGTGGCAACCAGGGACATCGAGTTTCCTTTCACGGCAGAACGGGCGAAGGACCGTTGGGGGAGGCTTGGATACGTGTTCAGGCGTATAGTGAACGTCTGATCATGTTATCGGTCTCGCTCCTGCGGTTCAAGAGTTCTTTGCCGTGTTTTTGTCGGTGGCTGCGTTGGCCCTCCTTTGCGGGTGAAAAAAAGGGGAAATTCGGGCGAATGCTAGCGTTTGCGGCCAGGCGGACAACCGAATCAGGTCCCGGCTGGCTGCAGCCGCGCGCGGCTCAGGACCTCGTAAGTCGGGCCCTGCGCACTCAGGGTGCTGGAATACACCACCACCTCGCCGACGGGCATCTTACCGCAATCGCAGGCGGCTTCACGATGCAGCAGGTCGGCCAGCGTCCGGTCGCCCCGAGGCAGGCCTTTCACGCGGCCGATCGTCACGTGCGGCGTGAAGCGTCGCTCCTCGGGACGAAACCCGGCAACTTCGAGCGCCGCCTCGAGCGTGCGCTGCAGCGCCGCGACGTGCTCGGCTCCTGCGGTCACCCCGAGCCAGACGACGCGCGGCCGGTCGACCGAGGGAAAGGCCCCCACGCCGGCAACCTGCACGGTAAAGGCCGTATGCTGCGCAGCGGCCTCGGCCACCATCTGACAAACGTCGGTTACGCCGGCGACGGCCACGTCGCCCAGGAAATTGAGCGTGAGGTGCATCTGGCCGGCATGGGCCCAGCGCACTTGCGCGGCCGTGGATCGCAGCCGATCGATGAGTGAACCGGCCTGTTTGAGTATGCCCGCACTCAGATCCAAGGCCACAAACGTACGAAAGACCTGGGGCATGGCCCACGCTCCGGGGGTTGCGCCGGCCGGCGCAACGTCCGTTCCGCTAAAAGCTCAGCATCCGGCGATATTCGGCCATTCGCTGCTCGAGGTCCTGGCGTTCGATCTGTTTCATGCGCTCGAGGCTGAAATCCTCGACATTGAAGCTCGCCACGAGCGTGCCATAGGCCATGGCTTCCTTGAGGGTGCGAGGCTCGAAATTGCCCCGCGCGGCGAGATAGCCCATCATGCCGCCGGCAAAACTGTCGCCGGCGCCGGTCGGGTCGACCACGTTGGGGGTCGGGTACGCAGGCATCACATAGGTCTCGTGCTCGCCGAAGAACATCGCCCCGTGCTCGCCTTTTTTGATCACGACAAACCGGGGCCCCAGCGCGCGAATCTTGTGACCGGCGCGGACGAGGTTTTCGTCGTCGGTCAGCAGCTTCGCCTCGGAGTCGTTCATCACGAGGCCGTCGACGCGCTGCAGCAGCTCCAACAGCTCGTCGTGCTGCGTGCGGATCCAGAGATCCATCGTGTCGGCCACGGTCAGTTCGGCGCCGGGCACCTGCTCGAGCACGCGCAGCTGCACGACCGGCGAGCCATTGGCCAGGAACACGAACTTGGCCCGGCGGTGCTCGTCGCTGAGCACCGGGTTGAATTGCTCGAAGACGTTCAGATGGACTTCGAGCGTCTCCCGATCGTTCATGTTGGGCAGGTATTTGCCCCGCCAGCGGAACGTGGCCGCGCCGGGGACGACTTGCAGGCCCGAGGTGTCGATCTTGCGCGCCTGGAGCAGCGAGGTGTGCGCCGACGGCCAGTCTTCGCCGACCACGCCGACCAGCCGGACCGAGGTGAAATAGCTGGCCGCGTACGAAAAATAGACGGCCGACCCTCCCAGGACGTTGTCGCGGGTTTCCTGCGGGGTTTCGACGCTATCCAGCGCCACCGATCCGACGACTAGCAACGGCATGACGGGGTGTTCCTCGGGCGAAATTCGACGTTACGCAGCGCGGGCCGATTATCACGCCGGGGCGCCGCGATACAAGGGTCCGCGGCTGAGCGGCGTCAACCGGCTGCCCGGGCCAAGGCTCGATCGATGCGAGCCAGGCACTTTTCGCGTCCCAAGATCGCCAGGCAATCGAACAGGCCCGGGCCGACGCCCTTGCCGGTCACGGCGACGCGCACGGCGTGCACGATATCGCCCGGCTTGATGCCTTGGGCGGCAACAAACGCATTGAGCGCCGTTTCGAGATCGGCGACTTCGAACGGCGCCACGGCGGCGAGCTGCTCGCGGAACTGGGCGAGCCGTTCGGGGGCGCCCGCCGCGCGGATCCGCTTGTCGAAATCGCGTTCTTCATAGTGCAGCTCGTCGCAGAAAAAGAATCCGGCATACGCCAGCACGTCACCCGCCACCTTGATCCGATCGCCGGAGGCCTCCACGACGCGCGACAGCAGCGCGACGTCTTCCGCAGGCGCAGGATCGGCAATCAGCCCGGCCCGCTGCATGAAGGGCAGCATCATGTCCACCTTCGCGGCGAGCGGCAATTCGCGCATCCAGTGATCCTGGAACGACCAAAGCTTCTTGGTGTCGAGACTGGCGGGGGCCTTGGTGACGCGGTCCAACGAGAAATTGGCGATCATCTCTTCGCGCGACAGAAACTCGGTGCGATCGTCGAGCGACCAGCCCAACAGCAGGAGGTAGTTCAAGACGGCGTGCGGCAGATAGCCGACCTGTTCATAGAAATCGACGATCACCGGATTGAACGTCTCCGCCGAAACGGTCAGGCCCAGGGCCTCGGCAATCTTGCGGCCGTGGTCGTTGATGGTCGCGAAATCGGGATTCTTGAGATACTTCTCGAGCTTGCGCTTGCTGAGCTTGTTCTTGCTGCCCGGCTCGGCGACGTACGGCAGATGGGCATATTGCGGCAGTGGGTAGCCCAACGACTGGGCGATGTACACCTGCCGCGGTGTGTTCGAAAGATGCTCCTCGGAACGGACCACGTGCGTGATCTCATAGTCGAAGTCGTCGACGACGCTTGCCAGGTGGTACAGGCACGTCCCGTCGGAGCGCTGGATCACATGATCCTGCTCGCGGGCCCAATCGAACTCGACTCGGCCCCGCACCAGGTCGTCGAGCACGAGGGTACCCTCACGGGGCATTTTGAGCCGCACGACGCCCGCGCGGCCCTCGGCCTCGAAGCGCTCGGCGTCTTGCGGCGTAGCGGCCATCCAACGGCGGCTGTACAGGAAGGGCCGCTTTTCGGCCTGGGCCTGCTCGCGCTCGGCCTGCAACTCTTCGGGAGTCGCATAGTCGCGATAGGCATGGCCCGAGGCCAGCAGCCGGGCCGCTTCGGCCTGATAGCGCGGCAGACGCTGCGACTGGAAGTAGGGCGCGTGCGGCCCGCCGACTTCCGGCCCTTCGTCCCAGTCGATGCCCAGCCAGCGGAAGCCGTGGAGGATGGGCGCCAGGGCCGCGTCGACGTTGCGGACCTGGTCGGTATCGTCGATGCGGAGGATGAATTTGCCGCCATGCCGCCGCGAGAACAGCCAGCAAAACAGCGCCGTGCGCACGCCGCCGATGTGCAGATAGCCGGTCGGACTGGGGGCAAATCGCGTACGGACGGTCATGGCTCGCTACGTCGCTGGGGTCGTTGGGCGGTGGCCGTCGCGGGCGCCGGCCGGGCAAAGTACGGCGTTTTACCAAGGCTGCCGGAATGCGACTAGGACGCCGCCGCGTGCGGCCCAATTACTGCCCACGGAACATGAAAAACACCGCGCCGAGCAGGCACAACCCGGCCCACAGGTAGTCGAGCTTGAGCCCTTCGCGCATGTACACGACCGAAAACGGCACAAACACGCTCAGGGTGATGACCTCTTGGAGGATCTTGAGCTGCCCGAGCGACAGCGCCGTATAGCCGATGCGATTGGCCGGCACCTGGAACAGGTATTCGATGAGCGCGACGCCCCAACTGGCCAGCGCGGCAAGATACCAGGGCGCCGTGGCCAGGTTCTTCAGATGCGCGTACCAGGCAAACGTCATGAAGACGTTCGAACAGAGCAACAGCAGCACCGTTTGGGCATAGATCGACATCTTCGACCACCTCTCGGGAGAAACGGGCGTCGTCCCCGGGGCGGATTGGTCCAGCGGCTGGCGTCCGCCATAATGACCCGGCCCCGGGGGCGGAAATATCGAGCCAGGAGTCTACCGTGCCACGTCGAACCGACTGGATGCCAATTCTCGCCGCGCTCGCGAGTCTATCGATGATGGGTCAGGCGGCGGCGGTCGAGCAGGCGAATTTTGACTCGGCCGGCGTGAAGATTCGCTACACGATCGACGGCCCAGCCGATGGCGAACCCGTGCTGTTGATCCACGGCTATTCGGCCTCGGGCGCGCTCAACTGGCGGTTGCCCGGCGTGATTGCGGCCCTGGCCGACGAGTACCGCGTGATCACGTTGGACAATCGCGGGCACGGCGGCAGCGACAAACCGCTCGCGCCGAAGGCCTACGGCGCCGAGATGGAGCAGGACGCCATCCGGCTGCTCGATCACCTGCACATCGATCAGGCGCACTTCGTCGGCTATTCGATGGGCGGCATGATCACGCTCAAGGCGCTGGCCGAGCATCCCGAACGTGTGCGCAGCGCCGTCGTCGGCGGCATGGGTTGGCGCGAGCCGCCCACGGAGACCGGCTGGCTCGAGGCGCTGCGCGGCGAGGCTGACGCCGCGACTCCGTTGGCGGCCTGCATGCGCGGATTTCTCGGCCTGACGATCACGCGCGAGCAGCTCGAGGGCATTCGCGTACCGTTCATCTGCGTGGTGGGCGACCAGGACCGCCTGATCGACGGCGTCCGGCGCCTGCACGAGGTGCGCGGCGATGTGCCGGTCATCGAGGTGCCCGGCGCTACGCACACGACCTGTGTGATGCGTCCCGAGCTGCGGAAGGCGATCCGCGAGTTTTTGGACAGCCACCGGATGGCGGCGGCGAATTAACGCCCGTCGCGACGCATCCGCCGCAAGGCTTTGCGCTCGGCACGCGACATCCGGTGATCGTCGCCGTCGTCTTCCTCGTCGAATTCTTCGTTGTAGCGCGAAGAGCTGACCGCCGCGTTGGAGCGGTTCAACTGTGCCCCAGGACGCGCGGGGGTGCCGCTGCCTTGCTTGGGCTCGGGCGGCGTACTGTGTGCGCCGTGAATCGATGCTTTGCGGCCGTCCTTGAGCTTGCGCTGCTCGGGTTCCGTGGACTTGGCCGCAGCCTTCTTGGCTGGCGCGAGCAAGCCCTGGGCATCGAGAATCACGTGCCGCGCGGCGAGACCCATCGTCAGCACCAGCAGCAAGTCGCCGGACATTTCCAAGCCCTCTTCCAGGGCAATCGCCTGCAACTGTGCGCCGATCACGATCAGGTCGAGCTGCGCGAGCACGGCAGCGGCGAAGCACATGCCGGCGGCGACGAACGTGGCGATGGCCAGGCGGCAGGCACGCAGATCGAGCACCAGCCGGACGCCGACGCCGCCCAGCACCAGGGTATAGGGAATCATCCACCAGATCGAACCGTCGCCGACGAGGCGCTGGCTCGTGGCGATGAACATCAGCTCTTTGAAGGCCTCGTGCAGGCTCGAGCTTTCGTCGATGCTCATCACCAGCCAGCACAAACAGGCCCACATCCAGACGCGGTAGCGGCCGTGATAGTCGTCGGGCCGTTGCTTGCGGACGGTGTAGACCACGAGCGCCAACACCGACGCGACCAGCAGCAGGAACGACGAGAACCAGGTGGCCAGGCTGCCTTCGTGGTCGAGGTCGAATGCGGCGACGGTGCCGTCGGTGGTGCGACCGGCGAGCGCGGACGACGCCAGGTACAGACCTTCGAGCCCGCTGATGAGCGCGGCGCCGCCCAGGGCGATCAGTCCCCAGGCGACAAAGCTCTTGGGCACCAGGTCGATGACGCGTGGCGAAGTGACCATGCTCGTGGCTTTCGCGCGGGGAGGCTTCGTGCCCGTTCGCGGTCGAACGGCGGCGGTGGTCGCAGCGGCGCTGTTGCCTTCGCCGTTCGAACCGGGAGCCACGGACGCGGGCGACTGCTGGCGGCGCCGGCGGTCGTCGCGCTGATCTTCGGGACGAAGCGGCATCGCTGCGAGGGTCGCCCAGGATAGCGTCGGAGGGGGTTTGGCCCAAGGCGGGCTCGTGCGTCGGCGCGGCATCCTTGACGCGCAGCACGCTCGCAGAGACAGGCGCGTCGCGTCCGCCCATCCCACAACACCAGTTTCGGCCGCCGGCCCGGCAAGAATCTACTACGGCCTGATTGCTAGCATCTTGCCCCGCCGTGGCACCGTGCACACGCAGCCGTTGGGCCGTGGCGGCCGTGCTGCAGCGGCCCAGAAATGCCTTGGCAAACGCGAAAAGACCGCCCACTCGGCAAGGTTTGCCACCACCGCCAAAACCCGATTGACGCTAGCTTTGCCCGAGGGGTAGTCTGCCGTCCTCGCCCCACCCTGCACCGCATGCTGCAGGCGCGGCGTGCCTGCAACCTAAAGGCCAAGGACGGCGATGCGGCTGCATTGGATTCATCTCGGCGCGCTGGTACTGCTGTCGCTCGGCGTTCAAGCCTGGCTCTTGAGCCAGGCAGCAACTCCGGCGCAGGACGTCGTGCGCGTCGTCGAGCTTGCCCAGCGCTTGAATCAGGAAGGCCGCGCCGCGCTCGGCGGCGAAGACGAGGCCGCGGCCGCGGCGCTGCTGGCCACGGCGCACGTCGCGCGCGTGCGGGCCCTGGCCGCCGACCCGAACGACTGGGCACGGACCGCTCAAGCACTGGCCGGGATGGCGGTCGTGCTGGCAAGCGTGCCGCTATACGCGCTGCTCGTACAACTGACCTCGCCGCGGGTCGCGCTGGCCGGTTGCGCCGTGATGACGGCCTCGGGAACGATTCCTCTGTTGGGTGCCGACGGTCAGGCCGACGCCGTGCATCTTTGCCTGGCGCTGACGGCGCTGTCGGCGATCATATCGGGCTTGGGGGCCGGCGGCGGGCGTGCATTGGGCTTCGCCGGCCTGGTCGCCGGCGTAGCCACGCAATTGCGCACCGAGGCCTGGCTGATTCCACCAATCGCGGTCGCGGCCGCAGCGCTCTTGCCGGCGGCGAACTGGCCGGCGCGGGGGCAGCGCCTGGCGCGCGTGGCGCTGGCGGTTGGGCTGGCATGCGTCGTGGCTCACGCAGCGACGGCCTGGGCGCTCGGTTCCGAGGGTTCGGCTGTGCGACTGATCTTGCAGTTGTCGGTCCATCAACAGCCTCCGCGAGCACGCCAGGTCGATCGGGTGCACCAGCAGGAAGCCGATCACCAGGCGATGGCGCTGCGGCTTCCCAGCGGCGAGCCCCTGGCGCTCGACGACAAAGAGCGCAGCGATAGCCGCCGGGCCTTTGGGGCGCGCATGGCGCTGGCCGAACTGGCTCAGGAATTGCCTGCGGCGACCGGCATTCCGGCATTGTTGCTGGGGGTCGCGGGAATCGCGATCGGCCGTCGCAACATTCGCACTGCGCTTGTGTGGCCGTTTTGCGCTGCCTTGACGGGCGTCACGCTGGCAGCCGCTGCCTACGTGGCCACGCGCGCCGGATATCTGTCGGCCAGGCACCTGGTGCTGTTGGCCGTGCCCACGGCGCTGTTCGCGGGGCTCGGCGCGGTGGCGCTCGTCGACTTAACCGCGCAGCGTAGCGCGAGGCTGAAGGTTTCCGTCGTGGCGGCCGTGGCCGCGTCGATGGCGGCTCCCCTGTTGGTCGCGCATCCGCACGCCAGTCGCGGTGCGCATCGCGCTGCGGGCGAGTGGCTGCGAGCACTGCCCACCTCGGGCAGCGTGCTCGATACCCGCGGCTGGACTTTGTTGTACTCGGGCCGACCCACCTACCGGTTCGACCGCGCGGCCACGGCACTGTCCGACCCGCGCTTGCGTTACCTGGTTGTCGAGCGGCGTGAGCTGGTGCTCGATAGCGCTCGTAGCCGGACCTTGGCGTGGCTCGTAGCGACGATGGGCCGGCAGGTCGCCAGCTTCCCGTTGCCCCACGCGGCCCCCACGAAGACCGTCGAAATCTATGCCCTGTATCCCGAACGCCTGGCGGCGCTGGACGGCGTCGTCCGGCCCTGAGCGATAACCCTCCACACAAGCGAGCCTTGAACATGCGCGAGAACGTACGTGCTTTCGTCGAACTGGCAGCCCAAGTCATGCCGCTCGCGGCGCCGATCTACGAATTCGGCGCTTTCCAGGTGCCGGGCGACGCCTCGGGCGATCTCCGCGGATTCTTTCCCGGCCGGGACTACGTGGGCTGCGACATGCGACCCGGGCCGGGCGTCGACCGGATCGAAGACTTGGGCCATCTGCAATTGGCCGACGGCAGCGTGCCGACGGCCATCTGTGTCGACACGCTGGAACACGTCTTCGAGGCGCGCCGCGCGGTCGAAGAATTGATTCGCGTGCTGGCTCCTGGCGGCATCTTGCTGGTCGCGGTGCCCATGGAGTTTCGCGTGCACAATCACCCGGCCGACTACTGGCGGTTCACTCCGGCATGCATCGAGCGGCTGCTCGCGCCGCTGGCGGCTTCGGTCGTGGTGTGGCAGGGCCGCGACAAGTTCCCGCACACGGTTTTCGGCATCGGTTGTCGGGCGCCGGTCGCGACGCGGTTCGCCGAACAAGCGGGGCAACTGATCGAAGCGTTCCAAGGTTGGCTCGATCGCCAGGAAGCAAGCCGACCCTGGCGACAACGGCTCAAGCAGGTGCTTGTCTCCCCCCTGCGCAGCCGTGAAGAGCGCAACCGCGCGGGCGAGTATTACCGCGCGCGGTTTGTGATCAATTTGCCGCAACCGGCAACCGGCGAGCAAGGCGGGTTCACCGGCGCGCTGGTCGATGCGGGACAGCCGCGCATGGCCGCTCCGCATGGCGTCGGAGCGAGGGCCCGGCGATGAGGCTGGAGCGGCTCCTGATTCTGGGACTCGACGGCGCGACGTACGACGTGCTGTTGCCGCTGGCCGAGGCCGGAGTGATGCCGAACCTGCGGACGCTGCTGCGCACGGCGGCACTGGCCAATCTCAACTCCACGCGACCGGCCATTACACCCACGGCTTGGTCCACATTTCTCACCGGGTGTGGGCCGGAGCTGCACGGCGTGTTCGACTATCGCCGGCTCGACTGCAGCCATAGTGCCCTGTGTCTGCAGCAAGCGCGCGATTTGCGCCGGCCGAGCTTCTTGGCGCGGGCGCTGTCCTGCGGTGCTGAGGTTATCTCGCTCAACGTGCCGATGACGGCCGCCCTGGACGATCCGCGCGGATTGATTGTTGGCGGCATCGACTGGCCATCGGCCGAGGCGGCGCTCGCACCGTACCCCGACTTCCGGCACGCCCTGCGCCGTCGAGGCATCGAGCTCAGCCTGGACACGATCTGGGAACGGCCGCCGGAGTCGCTCGACGAGCTGGCGATCCGCGTGGCCGCCACCGAGCGCGATTTTCTCGACCGCAGCGCCGCCGCGCGCGTGGCCGACGAGCAGCGCCCCGATTGGCGATTGCTGCTCGTGCAGTTCCAGGCGCTCGACGCACTGCAACACCGCGCGTGGCACTTGCTGGCGGGCGTCGGCGGGCAGGCACCTACGGCCTGGAGCCAGGTACTCAGACGCGCCTTCGTCGCGCTCGACGCGGCGGTCGGCGAACTGCTCGAGCTCGCGCAACGTCGCGGCGCGGGTGCGATGGTCTTGAGCGACCACGGATTCGGCCCGTTCCGGGAAAAAATCTCGATGCCTGAGCTGCTGCGCCGGCGCGGGTTGTTGTACGACCAGACCTGGTCGCAAGGCTTTTTGTTTCGCGGCCACCGCAGCTGGCTCAAGTTGCGCAAATGGGCGCGCCGCCACCTGTCGCGCGACGGCAGCGCGGCGAGCGTCAAGAAGTCGCTGGCCGGTCTACTGCCGTGTGACTGGCGCCGCACGGTTGCGTTTTCGGCCCACTGCAATCTTGGTGCGCTGGTCTACCTGCACGGCGCCCGGCGCTTCGGCGAAGGTCCGCTCGTGACTCCGGCTCAAGAAGAGCAAGTCGCCGCCGAGGTGTTGGCCGCGCTCGGCGAGGCCCGGCACCCCGATACGGACGAGCCGCTCTTTTCCGAGGTTTTTCGGTCGGCCCAACGCTTTGACTGCGACCCGGTTGAGCACGGCTGGCCCGATATCATCGGTATTCCGGCCGACGGGTTTCACACCCGGCATCGCTTCGATCGCGGCCACAAGCTGATGCGGCCCGACCCGAGCCTGACGGGCACGCACCGTGCAGCGGGCGTGTTGATGCTCGATGTGCCCGGCGCCGCCGGCGGCGAGATGCACGAGGCGGAGATGCGTGACGTGGCCCCGACCATTCTGCGCCTGCTCGGATTGCCGGGTGGCGAGGAGATGCAGGGCCAGGTCTTGACCGGCATGTGTCCCAGCCTGCTGTTCGACGCGCGCCAGGGGACGCTGCCACCGTCGAGCCAGCCCTTGTCGCTTCCGGACAACGCAGTCGATGAAGAGGCCGCCATCTTGGCGCGGCTGCGCAACCTGGGCTACCTCGACTGAAGACCGCGATCGCCGTCGCGACGATGACGCTTCACATCAACCCGGCGATGGGTTCGCCGAAGTACACGTGATGCGGCCGGCCCACGGCGTCGTGCCAATTGGCGGTCGGTGGAATGCCGAGCGCGTGATAGATGGTGGCCGCGAGATTCTCGGGAGATTGGGGATCGGCGGCCGGATGGCCGCCATTGCGGTCCGAAGCGCCGATGACCGTGCCTCCGCGCACGCCGCCGCCGGCCAGAAAGACCGATTGCACGGCCCCCCAGTGATCGCGGCCGGGTTCGCCCGCGCCAGGAATCGTCGAGATCTTGGGCGTGCGACCGAATTCGCCGGCCATCACGATCAGCGTTTCGTCGAGCAGACCGCTCGCATCGAGATCATCGAGTAGCGCTGATACGGCGCGGTCGGTCGGCGGGAGCAGGAAGTTTTTCAGATTGGGCCAAGCCGATTGATGCGTGTCCCAACTTTCGTTGTTACCTAGATTGACCTGCACCAGGTTGACGCCTGCCTCGACCAATCGCCGTGCCATCAGCAGCGACCAGCCGAACGTGTTGCGGCCGTAGCGATCGAGCACGGCCGCATCGGCCTGTACGACGTCGAACGCGTCGCGCGTCTGGGGATCGGCCAGCAGCGACACCGCTTGTTGCCGGAATCGGTCGAACTCGGCTGTCTCGGCGGTCAGTTCCAGATCGGCCCGCTGCCGTTCGATCGATTCCAAGAGCGAGACTCGGCCATCGATCCGCTGGCGAACGAGTCCCTCGGGCAGCGCCAAATTCGGTGCCTGAAACACCAGCGACGACGGATTCTCGCTCCCGCGCTCGTGGTGAAAACCATATTCGGGATAAGCGCCGTAACTGACTCCGTTGAACGGCGAGGCATTCACGAACCAGGGGTCGCGTTGTGCGCCCATTTCGCCGGCGAACTGCCCGGGGATCACGCGGCCCGTGCGATGGATCAGCACCTCGGGCAACACGACCGCCGGCGGCAGGTTGTTTCGCGGACGGGTTGCTGCGCCGGCCGTGGCAGCGATCGAAGGCCAGTCGCCCGGCCGCGGGCGCGTGCCGTCGAAACCCGGGGGCAGCGGCGTCCGGCCGGTGAGCATCACGTGATGCCCCTGCGAGTGATCGTTGTAAGGATGCGTGAGCGAGCGGACCAAGGCCCAGTGCCGACTACGCTCGGCCAGCAACGGCAGGTGCTCGCAGATCTCGATGCCGGGCGTGCGCGTGGCGATCGGGCGAAATTCGCCGCGCACGGTGTCTGGAGCCTCGGGCTTGAGATCGAAGCTCTCGTGCTGGGCCAACCCACCGGAAAGAAAGATGTAGATGACGTTCTTGGCCCGAGGGGCCGGGCCGCGGTCGCTCAAATCCGCAGCGCGCAGCTCTGCGGAGCGCAGCGCCCAAACGTGATTCATGCCCAGGCCGAGCAGGCCGATGGCGCCGGCGCGAATCGCCGTGCGGCGGTCGACGTGCGGATGGGCGAGTTGCGGCTGGGGACAGACGCGCACGTATCAATGCCTCGAGGAGAGGAGCGTCGGTCGACTGCCAAGGCAGCCTAATCCATCGCCGCGATCGCTGCAATCCACACGACCGTTGTCGCCGGGCGCACCTGCGCGGGTCTTTTGAGCACCTGGCCGCGCCGGCGCCAGCTTCATGCCCAAAAGAAAGTGCGGTGAACGCCTGGGTGTTTGACCACCCCTGAGTGGCGACCTAGCGTTGCCCAGCCTCAACCTCGTGCGAAGGGGTATGCGCCGAGGCCGCGCTCGAAAGAACTGCGCCGCCTGGTCGTGAGATGCAGCGAGGAGTCCATCGCGCTATGGAAACGCACCTATCAACGCCGACACCGGTCGCGAGCACGCGCTCGGGCATCGAGGCCGGCCAGCGCGCCGAAGTTCTGACCGAGATGTTGCAACTGTTGATTGCGGCCTCGGAACAGATTCTGCCCGAGCAGCGCGAGCTGGCTTCAGTCGAAGAAAACCTGCTGGTCCAAGTGCGCTTGGGCATCGCCAGCAGCTTGTTTGCCGCGTTGCGATCGAAACATCTGGAGACGGCCGCGCATAGTTTCCGCGTGGGTCTGATGTGCTCCTCGTGGGCCTCGCACTTGGGGCTGAACTCGGCCCAGCGCGATGCCCTGGAAGTGGCCGCCCTGCTGCACGACGTCGGCAAGATCGGCGTTCCGGACGCCGTGCTGCTCAAGCCGGGCGCGCTGACGCCAGACGAAGAGGCTGTGATGGCGCAGCACCTGGCCATCGGCCATCAAATCCTCAAGTGCAGTTGTTCGAGCCCCGCGGTGCTCGAGATTGTGGCCAATTACGGCACCTGGTACGACGGCTCGATCAAGCGCGGCGACGTATGCGGTCTGGAATTGCCGCTGGGATCGAGGATCCTGGCGATTGTCGACGCGTTCGACAGCATGACTTCGCACCAGCTGTACCGCGAAGCCCTGAGCCGAGACGGTGCGCTCCAAGAGCTGTATCGCTTTGCCGGGCGACAGTTCGATCCCGAACTCGTCGCGCGTTTCCGCGAGCTGGTCGCCGGCGAGCCGGTCACGTTGTGCATCTCCGCCGCGCGGACCTGGCTCAAAGCACTCGACTACGACTTGGTCCATTCGCGCTGGCGCTTGAATCAAGAATTGACCGAGGCCCGCCCGGTCGCCTTGATCGAATTGTTCGAGCAGACCTTGTTGGGTGGCATCAACGACGGCGTGATTTTCATCGACCGAGGCCAGCGGATCGTGCTCTGGAACCGCGGCGCCGAGCAATTGACCGGTCTCGCCGCGACGGCGGTCCATCAGCGCCAGTGGCTGCCGCACCTGGTGGAGCTGTCCGATGAACATGGCCACGCGTTGAACGTGACCGATTGCCCGATCCTCCACGCACTGGTGCAAGGCGAACTCGGCACTCGGCGCCTGCGGTTGCGCGGCCGGCACGGCCACCCCGTGCCTGTGCATCTGCACGTGCTGCCGGTGCTCAGCGCCGACGGCGTCAATCACGGCGTCGTCGTCGTGGTCCACGACATCTCGGGCGAGGCCAATCTGGCCGCGCGCTGCCAGTCGCTGCACGAACAGGCCACGCGCGATCCGCTGACCCAGGTGGCCAACCGCGCCGAGTTTGATCGCGTGCACGAATTGTTCGTCCAGGCGCACCAGCAACATCACTTGCCCTGCAGCCTGATCATCACCGATATCGACCACTTCAAATCGATCAACGACACCTTCGGCCATCCGGTGGGCGACGAGGTGATCCGCTCCTATGCCCGCTTGCTCAAGGGCTCGTGCCGCCCGGGCGATCTCGTGGCCCGGTACGGCGGCGAAGAGTTTGTCCTGCTGTGCGCCGACTGCGACAACACGGTCGCTTCGGAGCGCGCCGAACAGATCCGCCGCGCGTTGAGCGAGCTGCCGATCGACGGGCTGAACGGCCGCCGCGTCACGGCGACCTACGGCGTCACGGCCATCCAAGACGGCGACACGGCCGAAACCATGCTCAACCGCGCCGATCGGGCCCTGCTGGTGGGCAAAGAGCGCGGCCGCAACTGCGTGATCCAGTTCGGCACCGGACCGCTGAATGATGGCGCCGCCGCGGCCGAAAACGAGCTCGGCGGGCCGGCCTTGATCGCCCAGGAAATGGTCACCTACGTCCCTCAGGCGATTGCCTGGGAAAAGCTCCGCGGCTTCACGGCCGATCACGGAGCCGAAGTCCTGGCCACTGACGAGAACCGCGTGCGGCTCAAGATCGGTACCACGAGCTTGCCGTTCGTGCGTCGCGATGCGGATCGCAAGGTGCCGCTGGTCTTGGAGATCTTTCTCGACGAACAAGGTGACAACCCCATGCACCAGCGGGCGACGCGCATCGAGTTGCGGATTTCGCTCTACCGCAGCCGCGAACGACGTCGCGACGAAGCCCTGAGCCGGGCTCGGACGCTGCTGGCGAGTTTCCGCGCTTACATGATGGCCACCGCCGACGGCGCACCGATCGGCGGCATTAGCGACACCTGACGCACCTCGAATTCGTACCTGTGCGGGCGTCGCAGGCGCCGCGCGTTCACCGGGCTCACCATGGCACGCATCGGCGCGACGCTTAGCGGGTTTGAACTGCGGCTGGTCAATCGGCTGGCCGAGGCCAATGCCGGCCTGGCCTTGCACAATCTCCGGCTGGTGACCGGACGCAAGATCAACGATCCCCAGGACGATCCGGCGGGATACGTCGAGATTGCCGGGCTCGAATCGCAACGTTCCGCAGTCGGACAGGCGCTGGCCAACGTTACGGCTGCCTCGGCCGTGGGGGCCAAGGCGCAGCTCGTTCTCGGCGAAATCGGTGAGCAATTAAGTGCGATTCGCGCGGCGCTCGTGGCCGACGAAAACCAATCGCTCAACGCCGAACAGCGGCAAGCCAAGCAAGCATCGATCGACGAGGCCCTTGACGAGATCGGGCAATTGGCCGCTGAGTCGGCCGCCGGGCACGCCTTGTTCGATGGCTCGTCGGATTTCGCCGTCACCGGACGCAACGCCAATCAAGTCAGCCGGCTGACGGTGTATTCTCTGCCCGTGGGCGGAACTAAAGACATCGCCGCCGAGGTGACCACTGCCGCGACGCAAGCCACGCTGACCTACACCGGCGCGGCGGGTCTGACGACCGCCGCGGCCAACCTGACGCTGACCGGCGCTCGCGGCTCGGCCGTGATCAGCGTCAACAATGCCGAAGCACTGACCGTGCTGCGCGACCGGATCAACCTCGAGAGCCATCACACCGGCGTGACGGCCAGCGTGAACGGCAACGCGTTGCGGTTTTCCAGCGTCGATTACGGCACGCAGGCCCAGGCGCAGATTGCCGTCAATTCGGGGACCTTCGCATTCACCGGCGGCGATGCACAAGGGGCCGCCTATGGTGTCGACGGCGAAGCCACGATCAATGGCCGGACCGTCACCGGCCGGGGAAACCGGTTTGTCGTCTCGGACAACGGGTTCAGCTTCGCGCTCGAAACGACCGGCGGTGTGACCGGCGCGATCGACACGCTGCACGTGGCGCCCGGCGGCAGCCGGGTGTTCCAATTGGGCACGACGGCACGACGCTCGGCAGTGATCGGGTTGCCGAACCTGATGCCGCACGCACTGGGCGGCCTGAGCGGCAGGCTCGATCAACTCCTGAGCGGCGGTAGCCTGTCAGGGCTCGCCACGAATACCTCGGCAGCCATTCGCGTGGTCGACGAAGCGATCGGCCAGGTCCAGGCCGCCGGCGGACGCGTCGAGGGTTTTGTCAACGCGACACTCGGCGCGTCGAGCAGCCTGCTGACTGCTTGGGATGAGGATCTCGGCGATACGATCGACGCGCTCGACAAGGCCGATGAAGAAGCCGAGACCTTGTTGATCGCCAAACATCAAGCGTTGGCCGACAACGCGGTATCCGGCCTCTCGATCCTCGCCAGCCAGCGCAGCGATCTAGTGATGCTCATCCGGCAGATCGCCGGCCTGGGCTGACGGGCACCGCACGGCGGCACTCTCGCCCGCCGCTGGGCAATTGCCTCTGCGCAGCGACTCGGGTATGCTGCGGCGCAGTTGGGAAATCTGTGCAAATTCCGGCGGTTCCGCCCGCTTTCTGCCTTCCAAAGGATCGATTCACCATGGCCTATTCTCTGCCAGCGCTGCCCTACGCATACAACGCCCTGGAACCGCATATCGATGCCAAGACGATGGAAATCCATCACACCAAGCATCACCAGGCGTACGTCACCAATCTGAACAACGCGATCGAGGGGACAAGCCTCGGCGGTCAATCGATCGAGGAACTGGTCGCCAAGATCGATTCGGTGCCCGAGAACATCCGCACGGTCGTGCGCAACAACGGTGGCGGCCATGCGAACCACTCGTTGTTCTGGACGATCCTTGGCCCCGGCGCCGGCGGCGAACCAAGCGGCAGCGTCGCGCCGGCCATCGCGAGCGACTTGGGCGGCTATGCCGCGTTCAAAGATGCCCTGTCGAAAGCCGCGATGGGGCGCTTCGGCAGCGGTTGGGCCTGGCTGAGCGTCGATAAGGGTAAGAAGCTCGTCATCGAAAGCACTGCCAATCAAGACAGCCCGCTAATGCACGGCAACACACCGATCCTGGGCATCGACGTCTGGGAACACGCCTACTATCTGAACTATCAAAACCGCCGCGCCGATTACGTGGCGGCATTCTTCCATGTGATCAACTGGGCCGAGGTCTCGCGGCGCTACGACGCGGCCAAGAAATAACGGGCGCAAGGCCCGCGCCGGCGAACGGCTCGCACGCGTTCGCCACAGATTGCTGTACCAGCCCTCGGCGGAGCACCGCCGGGGGCTTTCTTCTGCGCGGCCGCAGCGCCAGCCTGGCGCTGCCATGCTGCCGCTGCGCGCATGCGGAAATGCCGTTGACCGGGGGGCCGCCGCCTCGGTACTTTCCCGCACCAACTTGTCTCGCGGCAGCTTTCGGCGGTTTGCGCGGTGGATTCAGCACCTTTCGCTGGACCGTTCGCTCCGGTTCGACCGAAACAATCGACAGGGGCGGTCTGCTCGCTACCGCAGCGAGACTCTG
Organism: Pirellulales bacterium; assembly: GCA_019694435.1. Taxonomy (NCBI): domain Bacteria; kingdom Pseudomonadati; phylum Planctomycetota; class Planctomycetia; order Pirellulales; species Pirellulales bacterium. The sequence goes on along the minus strand of JAIBBZ010000010.1, from coordinate 23,697 downwards.
CCACAACGAAACAGGTCAACAGCTTTTCGAAGGTTTCCCGCGCTCATCTGGCTGACCGCGACACAACAGGGTCGGCGGTCGCCCGCGCCGGAACGAGGAACGTCAAGGAGTCGACGTGATGAGAACTTCCCTGCCGCGTTTGCTGGTCGTGGCCGGCCTGATGTTGCTGTGCACGGGCTGCGCCGGCGGCTCGAAGCGGTTTGCGAACAATGGCTGGAAGTTCTGGAAACGTTCCCAGCCCGATGCTGCCGTGGCCGACGCCGATTCGACCTCGACCGCCCCGGCCCTGCCCACGACCGGGGCCGCGCCGACGACGGCCGTCGCCGGCGGCACCGGTTACCCGGTGACCCCGCTGCAGGCGCCGGTCGATCCGGCCGCTGCAGCGTATGCCGCCACTCCGCCCGCCGGTGGTGCCCCCGCTTACACGGGTATGCCGGCATACACTCCGGCTCCGGCCTATCCCGATCCGACGCAGGCCGCGGCCGCGCCGGCCGGTTACGACCAGGTCGCGATGCAACCGCAAAACGGTTACTACAACTCGGGCAGCGCCGAACCTTGGAACGCTGCCACGCCGCAGCCGGGCTATGCGGCACCCGCCGCCGGATATCAGCAGCCGGCAGCGCCCCAGGGGATGGGCGGCGTGCCGAGCCCCTATAACACCGGCTCGCAATACGACATGTCGGGCGCGCTGCCGCCCGCCGGCGGTGTGCCGCAGGCGAGCATGCAGCCGGGTGCCTATGCCCCCGTGCCCGGTGCCGTTCCGAACACGGTTTATCCGGCAGGTGCGCCGCAAGCCGCGCCCACCGATCCGAATGCCTGGGCTGCTCAGCCTCCGGTGACCAGTGCTCCGACCGAGGCCGCGCCGTACGTCCCCGGCCAGACCGACTATCAGCCGGGAACCAGTGCGGGCTATGCCCCGACGTCGGCCTATCAGGCTCCGCCGGCCTATCAGACGCCCGCCGTGCCGACGAGCGATCCGAACTACTACCCGGGCGGCACCTACCGGCCCGGTGGCACAGGCGACGTCCGTTCGCTGTTGCCGCCGGCGACGAGCACCAGCCCGATGCCGGGAGGTTATGCCCCGGCGGCCAGCGGCAACGTCGCTCCGGCTTCGTACCAGTCGGCGGCTCCGATGAACACGATCGTCCCGCTCCCGCCGACGCCGTAGACGTGCGCCTGGTGTCGAGTTTTTATCGGTTGCGTCGAATCGCCAGCACGGTCAGATCATCTGGCGGGCTTTCGCCGACGTAGTGCGACTCGACTTCGCGGCCAATCTCGCTGACGAGCTTTTCGAGCGGTTCGCGAGCCAGGCTGCGAATCAGGCTTTCGAGCCGCTGCATGCCAAACTGCTCATCGGCCTCGTTCATCGACTCGACGATGCCGTCAGTGCACAGCACCAGCAGGTCGTCGACCGCCATCTCTTGGCGTTGCCCTTGGTCGTACTCCAATCGATCGACCACGCCCAAAGGCAGTCCTGTGGCTTCGAGTTCGACAAACCGGTCCTCGGCAGCGATGTAATGCAACGCGGGCGCATGGCCCGCGTTCGCGTAGTCGACCGTGTGGTTGCGCGGATCGAGCCCGGCGATTACCATCGTGATGAACCGTCCGTCCTGTAGGTCGGGTTCAAGGGCCCGCGAGAGCAAGGTCAGCAACTCGCCCGTGGCGCTATGCTCGAGGATCAGCGTCCGCAGCGCGGCTCGGACCGAGGCCATGATCAACGCGGGCCCCAGCCCGTGTCCGCTGACGTCGGCGATGACCAGGCCCACACAACCGTCGCCGAGCGGCACGACATCGCAATAGTCGCCTCCGACCGCCTGGTTCGGGTACCACCACGAGGCGACTTCGTAGCCATCGATCTGTGGTAGCTGCGTGGGCATGAAGCCGCGCTGGATTTCCCGGGCCACGTTTAGCGAGGCATCGACGGCATTGCGCCGGCGCAGCTCCTCGATCGTCCGGGCCCGGTCGATGGCCACGGCCGCATGCTGGCCGAAGGCCGAGAGCAGTTGCTCATCGAAGGCGTCGAACTCGCCCTCGTGCTTGTTGAGCAACTGCAGCACGCCGAGCAGCTTGCCGTCCTGGAGCGAAACGACCGGCGCGGCGAGGATGTTGCGAGTCACATAGCCCGTGGCCCGGTCGACGGCGCGGTTCCAGCGTTGATCGGTGCCGGGCTGCGCGACGTTCGCCACGCGGCGATGCTGGGCCACGTCGCCGGTGATGCCCTGGTCGAGACCGTGGCGGATCTCGGCGATTTCCAGCTCGGTCACGACAAGGGTATAGAGCTCCTGCGTCTTGGCGTCGTACTGGAACAAGCTGGCCCGATCGCAATTCAGGGCCTGCGCCGCTCCCCGGGTGACCGTTTCGAGAATGTCGTGCAGATCAAGCTGCGCCGCCAGCTCGCGGGTCACGTCGAGCAAGGTGTTCAGTGCTCGTTGGCGGCGGAGGTGCTCGTCGGGGCTGGCGCCGTTAGCGAGTTCGGCGGGAGTGGCGTCCATGTGCCCCAGTTTAGAAACGCCCCTGGAATGCGGCAAATCGGGCCAATGGTCGCATGGCGCCGGCGGTACGGGTTGTTCCGGCGAGGATGAGTTGCGCGGTTACGGGCCCGGGGAAATGCTGCGAAAACTCAACGGTTGCGTTTGCTCTACGGTCGCGCCGAAGGCATGTTTCCCAGACGAGACATGCGCCGCATTCGGCTCGCAGGTTGTTCGTCAAACCTCCCCAGACCGTTCCGACGAACGAAGGATTTTCGACGATGTCTCTGCGAAGCGTCCTGGCCGGTTGGCTCGTGGCGTTGGCCCTGGTCTCCCCCGCGGCGGCCTTCGAGTGGCTGGATCGTCTGCTGGATCCCAACTATCAGCCGCCGGGCTCGTACACCGCTCTGCAGCCGGTCGCAGTGGCCCCGCAGCCGCTGCCTCCGGGCCAGGCCGTGGCTCCACTGCCGCAAGCCGTGGCCCCGCTTAATCCGTACACGCAGCCCTACTACGGTCCGGCCCCGACCGGCAATGGTCTGTGTGACGGGATCCGCGATTGCTGCGACGGCGTGAAGGACTGCTGCCGCCGCTTCTGGGAATGCCTGTGCCCGCCCAAGGCAGCCAGCTATGGCGCGCCCCTGGCTTATGCGCCGCAGGCGGCGGCCCCGGTCACACCCGTGCCGCTGGCAGCGCTGCCGACCCCGTATGCCCAGCCGCAGCCGGTCGTACCCTATGCGGCCCCGGCGCCCTACGCAGCGCCTGCGCCCCTGGCGCCGACGATGCCCGTCGAGCCGAGCTGCCAGGCCTTTGCCGAACCGTCGTGCTCGAGTGGCATGGAGTTTTCGTGTGAAGCGAGCTGCCAGGCCCCGATGGCCGCGGCGCCGGTTCAGTACCAGGCGGCCTACGCGGTGCCGGTCTACGCCCCGCCGCGGCCGAGCTTCTGGCAACGGCTGTGCGAGTGCATCTGCCCGAGCCGCCAGCCCGCGCCGACCTATGCGTACTACGCGCCGCAGCCGAACTATGCTCCGCAAGCGACGCCCTACTACGGCCAGCCTTATTCGGCCTACTACGGCAATCCGACGTGGACCGACGCCGCCGTCGTCGAATCGACGTGCGAGGCGAGCTGCGCGGCGACGGTTTCCGAGGGCACGCCCTATCAAGACGGCACCGTGATCGACGGCACGCTGCAACCGCCGCTGCCGCCGGCCGACGATGCGATGCGGGCTCCGGCGCTGCCGGCCGCGCCCGTGCCGGTGCCGGTGCGGTAAGCGACCGCCAGTAGCTAGCAGCTAGCATTGCTGTCAGTCGCGGCGCGGAAAAAATTTCTCCGCCACGAAGCGGCGACATGACAAGGGCTTTCGCCAGAGCGACCCGCGCGGCACTGGGAATCGTTCCAGACGCGCGATGCGCTCGACCGATACCACGGGTACCGATGGATCGGGAGGGCGAGGTCGCCGCGGCGATCTCGAAATCAGGATAGAGGTCATGGTCAAGCGACGGATCGCGTGACCATGACCTTTTTCGTTCTTGGCGCGCGAACGCCACCGAGCAAGCGCGGAGCGCACCGTTATTCGGGTGCGCCGGGCACCGACAATGAACGGCCGTTGTCCTGCGCCGCCAATCCGAGCAGGAACGGCGCAGCCTTTCGGGCCCACTGCTCGGGCGTGGGGTAGTTCACGGCGTCCTTGCCGAAACAACTCCGCAGCATGTCGGTGTTGATGATGCCTGGGTTCACCGGCACCGCGGCCATGCCCTGAGGCAATTCTTGAGCCAGGGCCAGCGTCAGCCCTTCGATGGCGTATTTGCTGGCGCAATAAGGGGCCACGTTGGGCGACGTCGATCGTCCCCAGCCGGAGCTGAGATTGACGATCACGCCCGCACCGCGGCGAATCATGGCCGGCAGCAGGTGGCGCAAGACGTTGGCGGTGCCGCGCACGTTGACGGCCATCAATTGATCGAACTCCGCGGCGCTGATCTCCCACAGCGGCGCCACGCGGTTGATGACGGCGGCGTTGTTGATCAACAACTCGGGCGGGCCGTGCGAGTCGAGGACCGCGCCAGCCCATGCGGCAACGGCCACGTCGTCAACCACGTCGACCGCGTCGAACCGGCAAGGTTCCGGAAAACGGCTTCGCAGAGCGGCCACGTCGGCGGTCGAGCGCCCGCAACCGATCACCGTATGTCCGTCGGCGACAAACGCCTCGACGAGCGCACGGCCCAGGCCGCGCGTGGCCCCGGTGAGGACGATCAATCGTTTTGCGTTCGACGGTTGGGCAGTCATGGAGCTTCCCTGGGGGCACGCGCGGTGTTGACGGCGGGGCACAGCGGCCCACACTAGAGGTGCTCAGTGTCGCCATTCAAATCGGTCCTGCAAGTCCTGCATCGTTCGAGGTAACCGCGTTGCTCGTTGGCCCGGTCTTTAGCCGCGAGGCGGTCACGCTCCCACGGCGGCGCAGGTTCTTCATCGCGCGGATCACCTACGCCGGGATGCTGTTGGTGCTCGCCTGCACTGCCTGGCTCGTGGTCACCGGCACGAGCGTGGTGCGTGGCGTGGACGACCTGGCGCGGTTCGGCGCGATACTCTTTCAACTGCTGGCGCCTTTGCAGTTGGCCCTGGCCGTATTCTTTTCGGCCCTGGCGGCGGCCGGCGCCGTGGCCCAAGAGAAGGACCGCCGCACGCTGGTGTTGTTGCTGCTCACCCAGTTGAACAACTCCGAGCTGGTGCTCGGCAAGTGGTTGGCCAGCCTGCTTTCGGTCTTAGCGCTGCTGGCCGCGGCCTTGCCCGTGTATGCCCTGCTGTTGGCGCTGGGAGGCGTGTCGTGGGCACAGCTCGGCTGGTCCTTCGCCGTGACGCTCGCCAGCGCCCTGGCCGCCGGCAGCTTGGGCTCAACCGTAGCGCTGTGGCGCGAGAAGACCTTTCAGACGCTCGCCTTGGTCACCTTGGCCTTGGCCGCCTGGCTCGTCGGTTGGGAAGTCGTTCGAGCCGGCGTGCTGGGCGAGTCGTTTTATGGCGTGGCAAGCGCCACTTGGGCGGCCGCCTTCAGCCCTTGGCAGGCCGTGCTTGCGGCGGTCCGCCCCGATGGGCATCTCGGTCCGCCGATCGGCCCCTTTCCGGGGCCTTTGACGCTGTTCGTCGCCTTCTCGCTGGCGGTGACCGTCTGCCTCTCGGCGGTGGCGATCTTGCGTGTGCGCGTGTGGAATCCATCGCGCGAGGCGCGGCCCGCCACGGATGAGACTTGGACCGGCGGTTCGTTGTGGGAAACGATCACCGGGCGAATTGAAGCCGAGCCCGCCGCCGCGACCGAGGCGTCGGCCACCGGGGTGGCCCTCTCGATCGGCGATATTGTCCGCAAACGCCGCGAGCGCGCGCCGGCCGCGACGCTGCCGGCGCCGCCTCTGCGCCTCCATCGCCAGGTTTGGGACAATCCGATTCTCTGGCGCGAGGTCCGCACTTGGGCATATGGCCGCAAGATCATCGTCGTGCAGCTCGCGTATCTGTCGCTGGCCGTGCTCGCGGCGGCGGCGCTGGTGAGCATGGTCGGCAGCCCGGGCGGCTTGACCCGCGCGCAAGCCAGCCTGGCGTTGGTGCCGTTGTTTGTGCTCAGCCTGGTGCTGATCAATGCCCAGGCCGTGACTGCATTGACCGGCGAACGCGACGGCCGAGCCATCGACCTGCTGTTGGTCAGCGACTTGAGCCCCGCCGAATTCATCTTCGGCAAGCTCGGCGGAATCTTCTACAACGTCAAGGAAGTCGTGCTGGCGCCGTTGCTGCTGTGCGGCTACTTGTGGTGGGTCGGCGAGCTGAGCGGGGAGAACTTGATTTACGTCTGTGGCGGTCTGCTGGTGATGGACCTGTTCGTGGCCGTACTCGGGCTGCACGTCGGCATGATCTACGAGAGTTCGCGGACGGCGATCTTCACCAGCCTCGGAACGGTCTTCTTCCTGTTCGTCGGCATTGCCGTGTGCATGCGGCTGATGGTGGCCTTCAGCGGGTCCTTCGAGGTTCAGCTCCAGCCGTTTCTGGCCTTCATGGTCGGTGGCGGAGTGGGGCTGTACCTGGCCCTGGGGGCGCGCAATCCTTCGCCGGCGATCGCCTTGGCTTCGGCCTTGTGCCCGTTCGCGACGTTTTACGCGATCACGAGCTTCCTGTTGGAATACACGCTGGGCGTGTTCCTGGTGACGGGGCTCACCTACGGCTTTGCCACGGCCGCCATGCTCGTGCCGGCGCTATACGAGTTCGACGTCGCCACGGGCCGCACGACGGCTGACGAATAGATGCCTCGGCTGCGGCGCGGGCGCCTGACCGTGTTACTTGTGATACCCCAGCGAGAGGATCACCGAGAGCATTTCTTCGTAAGTCACGAAGCGGCGACGGTGCCGCAGCTTGTAGCTGTCGATCGCGTTGGCCAGCTCTTGGGCCGCGGGCGACAATTCCTCGTGACTGGCCGAGAATTGACGACGCTCGATTGCGGCGCCGGCTGCTCCTTCGTTGCGACGGCGTTCGACGAACGGTTGCGGATTCGATTCCTGAAGGGTCGCGCCGGTCATGTTCGTGCTCCTTACCAGTCGCACTGTTTCGAGGTCACCAGGCAACTCTACGTCGTGGCGCGACCAACGCCAAAACCGCGGCATTTCGCCGCCGTGGGGGCCGGGCCATGCAGGTGCCGTCCGGTCCGGTTCGGGAGATTGGACCGATTGCGCAGCCGGTGCCCGCGCCACTACCGGAGCAGGGTGGGCTGTGCCGGTTGGAGGGCCAGTGCGGCCCGCGAATAGAGCTCGCGCCCGCGGGTTCCCTGCGGCTCGAGGGCCAGCATTTCCTGGGCGATCGCCTGGGCCGCGGCCGGGCGGCCGGCCCGCATCTCGACGTCGGCCAATTGGTAGAGGATGTCGCCCGTCGGCGGCCCACGGCGCAGGGCCAAACGCAACGTCTCGGCCGCGTCGTCGTAACGGGCCATGGCTGCGTATGACTGGCCGAGCAAATAGAGGGCCTGTTGCGGTTCTTCGCCATCGGCATACAGATCGAGGTAGGCGTGCAGGTTGACCATTGCCTGCTGCGGATCATTGAGCTGGCGATAGATTTCGGCAATCTGCAAGAGCACGTCGCGATTCTGCGGCTCGTAGCCGAGCGCCTTTTGATAGTCGGCCAACGCCCGCCGCGGCAGGCCGGCCTGCTGCATCATCTGGCCGTGCAGGGCCCAACCGGCCGCGGCATGCGGGTCGAGATCGAGCGAGCGTTCGACGCGGGCAAGCGCCTGCTCCGTTTGGCCCAGCGCAGCTTGCATCTCGGCGACGGCCAGCAGCAGCTTGGGGTCGTCGGCCGACAACCGTAACGCCTCGTTCATCTGCGCGAGCGCCTCGTGCGTCGCTCCGCGATGCCAGAGGGCCTGCGCATAGTAGCGCCTGGCCTGTGGATCGACGTCGCAGGTTTGTACGGCTTCGGCCAGGAGCGTCTCGGCCTCGGCCCAATCCTCACGCTCGATGGCGCTGATGCCCTGGGACGACAACTGGCGCGAATTGACAATCGCCTTGGGGGCCGAACCGAAGCGCTGAGTAAAAGCGCAGCCGCCGGGCATGATCGACAACAGGCACAAGCCCAGCGCCACGAGCAGCCGCCCGCCGTAAGGCACGGCCCCGGCGCGCAACCTCGGCGCGGAGGCGCTTACGAAGCGCTCCTGCGGCGCTGTGATCTGCATCCTGAGAAGGGCGTCCATGCCCGGCGTCCCACCCCGCTTGGGTTCATCCTGATAAGTGGGATGCTCTGCGTGAATTGGGCGGTGATCGTACTGGGCTCGCGCGGCCGGGACAAGGCCGCTTCGGCCGCGCACGCTGTGTCGCGGCGTCGATGCGGTAAACTGAACAAGCGGAGCAAGCCGCACCCGCGCCGCGAAAGCTCATTCCACTGCCCGAAGGCCTGCCAGCTATGCCCGCTATCTTCGACCGCCACGGTCTGCATTTTCTCTATCCCGAAGATTGGACCGTGGAAGACAACTCGGACGAGGCCCAGGCGTCGGTGACGGTCTACAGCCCCGACGGCTGGTACTGGTCGGTCAACGCGTTCGGCAAAGACGCCGACCGCGACGTGCTGGTCGAAGAGGCCGTCCGCGCGTTTCAATCCGAGTATCAGGGCGTCGACACCTACCCGGTCCATGAGCAGATCGCCGAGCGCGACTTGACCGGCTTCGATCTCGATTTCATCTATCTGGACCTGATCACTCGGGCCCTGATTCGGGCCGTGCGGCACGGCGATCAGACGTTGGTAATCGTCTGCCAGGCAGAAGATCGACAGCTTGCCCGGTTAGAGCCCGTGTTCCGTGCGATGACCACGAGCTTGTTGCAGAGCGACACCTAGTCGCCGCCCGGCTTGCCTTTCGGACCGATGCCAGGCAAGGGAAACACGGTCGACGCCACGTGTTGCGCTGCCAAAATGCCTTCTAGTTGGGATACGACTTCCGGGTGTGCCGCGGCCACATCGGTCGTTTCGTCAGGATCGATGCTCAGGTTGTAGAGTTCGGTTCGCGGACCCTGCTTGCCTTTGGTCCTCGCCATGCGCTGGCGCACCGCCTTCCACGGACCTTGCCACACGGCTTGCTGACCGCCGTCGTCTGCGAATTCGCGGTAGAGAAACGGCCGCTCCTTCTGCGACTGGCCAAGCAAGGTCGCGCCGAACGTAAGGCCGTCGAGGCCGGCCGGTATCGATGCGCCCTGGCCGGTCAACTCCAGCAAGGTCGGTAACCAGTCTTCGAACCCGCAGACGCGGTCGCTCGTCGAACCCGCCGCGATGTGTTCGGGCCAGCGAACGATCAAGGGAACGCGCAAGCCACCTTCGTAAATCGAACCCTTGCGGCCGTGCAGCGTGCCGCCGGAGCCGAAGAAGTCGGTGTCGACGCCGCCCGTACCGCTCACCGCGGGGCCATTGTCGCTGGTGAATACGATCAGCGTGTTGTCGGCCAGCTGCAACTCGTCGAGCAGGTCGAGCAGTCGGCCGACGTGCTGATCCAGCCGCGAGACCATGGCCGCATAGCAGGCGCGCGGCATGCGCTGCGGCAAATAGCGGCGCTCGCCCCGATAGGGCGTCTCGGCAAAGGCGTGTTCGTAGGCAGCCAAGGCGTCGGCCGGGGCTTGGAGCGCCAGGTGCGGAATCGTCGAGGGGAAATACAGGAAGAACGGCCGCTGGCGATGGGCCCGGACAAACTCGAACGCTTGTTCGGCGATCACGTCGGCCGAGTATTGCCGACCGGTATACCGGGCGTAGCTCGCCGGGTCGTGCGGGTCGGCATCCGGCGGCAGCGACTGATGCGCGGCGAATTCCGGATTATCCAGCGCGACGCGCCGATCGTTGTCCCAGAGAAACGTGGGAAAGAAGTTATGGGCCACGCCTTGGCAGTTGTAGCCAAAGAAGCGGTCGAAGCCTTGCCGTTGTGGTGCGCCGGAAGTCTCGACGCCGCCGAGCCCCCACTTGCCGAAACCGCCCGTCGCATAGCCGGCCGCGTGCAGCAATTCGGCAAGTGTGACGGTCTCGTCGGGAATCGGGTATTGCCCGGGCTCGCCCTGCACCCGTTGGCGGTTGTTGCGGATGAACGCGTGACCGGAGTGCAGCCCGGTCATCAACACGCATCGCGATGGCGCACACACGGGCGAGCCACTGTAATGGCGCGAAAACCGCATGCCTTGTGCCGCCAGGCGGTCGATATTCGGCGTACGGATCTTCGTCTGACCGTAGCAGCCCAAGTCGCCCCAACCGAGATCGTCGGCCAGGATGAAGACGATGTTCGGCGGCGGCTGGGCCGCCGCGAGCGGCGACACCTCGGCGCCAACTACCACGAGCAGAACGACGAACACGGCGAGCCAGGGGCGGTTGTTCATAGCCGCCAGATTAGCGTGCACGATCAGCGGCTGCACACCGCCGGCGCAAATAGCAACCCGAGGGCACCGAGCGCGGCGCTATTCTTGCGCCGTGCTCGATGCGACTCGGGTTTCCCACGATCGGCAGGATTGCACGGTGAGCGCGAAGGTGCCCGGGGTGCGTAGCTGCCGCACGCAACCCCGGGCCTTCGCGGAAGTCGTTCGGGTCAGGCCGCTCGAGCCCTGGGGCGGGTTTAGTGATGCGCCCCGTTGCTGGTGGTGAACTGCTCTTCCTCGGTCGAGCCGGACAAGGCGGTCGTCGAGGCCTGACCGCCGGCCACGGTCTGCGCGACCAGGTCGAAGTAGCCGGTGCCCACGAACCGCTGGTGCTTCGTGGCCCGGTAGCCGCTTTGCGCCTCGAGGGCGAACTCGCGCTCCTGGAGTTGCGAGTAGGCGGCCATGCCCGAGTCGCGGTAGCCGCGGGCCAACTCGAACATCGACAGGTTGAGCGAGTGAAACCCGGCCAGCGTGACGAACTGGTATTTGTAGCCCATCGCGCCGAGTTCCTGCTGGAAGCGGGCGATCGAACGGTTGTCGAGCTTCTGCTTCCAGTTGAACGATGGCGAGCAGTTGTAGGCCAACAGCTTGCCCGGGAAGCGGGCATGAATCGCGGCGGCGAACTCGCGGGCCTCGTCGATGTTCGGCTCGCTGGTTTCGCACCAGATCAGGTCCGAGTACGGGGCATACGCCAAACCGCGGGCGATGGCGATGTCCAGGCCGCCGCGGATGCGGTAGAAGCCCTCGGCCGTGCGCTCGCCCGTGATGAATTCACGGTCGCGGGCATCGACGTCGCTGGTGATCAATTGCGCGCTGTTGGCGTCAGTTCGGGCCACGACGATCGAAGGCACACCGCAGACGTCGGCCGCGAGGCGTGCGGCGGTCAGCGTGCGGATGTGCTGCGAGGTCGGCACCAGCACCTTGCCGCCCATGTGGCCGCATTTCTTTTCGCTGGCCAATTGGTCTTCGAAGTGTACGGCCGCGGCGCCGGCTTCGATCATGGCCTTCATCAGCTCAAAGGCGTTCAGCGCCCCGCCGAAGCCGGCCTCGGCATCGGCGACGATCGGCAGCAGGTAGTCGATCTCATTGCGCCCCTCGGAGTGCTGCACCTGGTCGGCGCGGCGCAGGGCGTTGTTAATGGCGCGGACGATGTGCGGCACGCTGTCGGCCGGGTAGAGACTCTGGTCGGGGTACATCTGTCCGGCGCGGTTGGCGTCGGCGGCGACTTGCCAGCCGCTGAGGTAAATGGCCTTGAGCCCGGCTTCGGCCATTTGCACCGCCTGGTTGCCGGTCAAGGCCCCCAGCGAGTTGATGTACGGCTCGGTCTTCAGCGCCTGCCACAGCTTTTCGGCGCCCTGGCGGGCCAACGAGTGCTCGACGAACACGCTGCCGCGCAGCCGGTCGACGTCCTCGGCCGAATAATCGCGCTGGATGCCTTGCCAGCGCTCGTCCGATAACCAGGCTTCTTTCAGTGCGGCAACCGTTTGCATTCCAGACATGGCTTCAACTCCTGATTCGGGGGGGATGTTTTCAATCGTAAGGCGGTTGTGATGAACGGGGCGCCGGCCGCGCTAGTCCAGATGCTCGTAAGCGGGCAGCGTCAGGAAATCGGCGCACTCGTCATCGGTGATCAACTTGTCAAACAGCTCGGCGGCCAGCTTGAACTTGCCGTGGTCGTAGGCCTGGGCGCCGACCAACTCGCGAATCTTGGCCAGCTCCTCCTGGAGCACCTGGCGGAAGAGTTGGACCGTCACCTTGCGGCCGTCGGCCAACTTTCCGGCCGGGTGGCGAATCCACTGCCAGACCTGCGTGCGGCTGATCTCGGCCGTCGCGGCGTCTTCCATCAGGTTGTAGATCGGCACGCAGCCAGTGCCTCGCAGCCAGGCTTCGAGGTACAGCAGGCCCACGTTGACGTTCGTCCGCAGTCCCGCCTCGGTGATGGTGCCCGGGGGAATCGCCAACAAGTCGCTCGCGTCGACATTGACGTCTTCGCGGAGGACGTTGCGCTGGTTGGGGCCCGGCATCTTCGCGTCGAAGATCTCCATCGCGATCGGCACCAGTCCGGGATGGGCCACCCAGGTACCGTCGTGGCCGTCGCCGGCCTCGCGGAGCTTATCTTGGCGGACCTTGTCCAGCGCGGCTTCGTTGGCCGCGGGGTCGTTCTTAATCGGAATCTGCGCGGCCATGCCGCCCATCGCGTGGGCTCCGCGACGGTGACAGGTCTTGATGACCAGTTGCGAGTACGATCGCAGGAAGTGCGTCGTCATCGTCACCTGAGCACGATCCGGCAGGACGAAATCGCCGCGGCGGCGGAATTTCTTGATGAAGCTGAAGATGTAGTCCCAGCGGCCGCAGTTCAGCCCGACGATGTGGTTACGCAGCTCGTAGAGGATCTCGTCCATCTCGAACGCGGCCAGAATCGTCTCGATCAGCACGGTCACCTTGATCGTGCCCTGGGGAATGCCGAGCTGTTGCTGAGCCTCGACGAACACGTCGTTCCACAGCCGGGCCTCGAGATGGCTTTCGAGCTTCGGCAGGTAGAAGTACGGGCCCGTGCCCTTCTCGAGCAACTGGCGCACGTTGTGGAAGAAGTACAGGCCGAAGTCGAACAGCGAGCCGGAGATTTCCTGACCGTCGACCAGCACGTGCTTTTCGTTCAGGTGCCAGCCGCGCGGCCGGACCAGCAGCGTGGCCGTCTGTTTGTTGAGTTGATAGACCTTGCCTTCGGGGCTGGTGAATTGAATCGTGCCGGCCACCGCGTCGCGCAGATTGATCTGGCCCTCGAGCGTGCCGACCCACGTCGGGGCGTGCGAGTCTTCGAAGTCGGCCATGTAGATTTTCGCGCCGGAGTTCAGCGCGTTGATGACCATCTTGCGATCGACCGGGCCGGTGATTTCCACGCGGCGGTCGAGCAGATCGGCCGGCGTCGGCGCGACTTGCCATTCGCTCCGGCGAATTTCAGCCGTCTCGGGCAGGAAATCGGGCAATTCGCCGGCATCGAGCCGGGCCTGCCGCTCGCGTCGCCGGGCCAGCAATTCGAGCCGTCGGGCGTTGAACTTGCGCTGCAAGTTCGCCACGAACCGTAGCGCCTCGGGCGTAAGAATGGCCTGCGCTTCGTCAGGCACGCTGCGCGTGAGCTCGATGCTCTCGCTCTTCAGACCGGTATCGACCGCCATGGTGTGTACTCCTCCGCGAAAACGTTCCCCGCAGCGACGCTCGGAAATTGGCAGCGCGCCGCCGCACGCTCGTTCGCAGAGAAGAGAGCCGTCGTCCTCCGGCTCCAGAGCAGATTTCCCTTTTTGCCGTCACCTGCCGACGGCAACTCTCCCGGGAAAAGCCCAGACCATGAGCAGCCCACCGCACCGCGAGCGAGTCAGCGCACTCTACTAGGGGGCTGCAAAATTTGATCGCACAATTCTATCAATCTATAGTATTAATGGCTACTATTAAATGCAAACTATTGATGGGCGCTATAAACAGAAGCCCCGTTTTTCGCCGGAATTTCGCGCCTCGAAGGGCCGTCGGCCATGTCGAACCTGCAGCACTACAAGCACAATCGCCTGCAACAATTGCGCGGATTTTGTTACGCGGCGCAAAGCGGCAGCATTTCCAAGGCGGCCGAGCGACTGTACTTGAGCCAGCCCAGCGTGTCGCTGCAAATCCAGGCGCTGGAGCGCGAGCTGAAGACCGTGTTGTTCGAACGCCGCGGCCCGCGGATCACGCTCACGCCGGATGGCAAGAAGCTCTATGAGCTCGCGGCGTCGCTGGTGCAGGCCATGGACGCCCTGCCCGAGCAGTTTGAATCGGTCCGCGACGGCATCGAGCACGGCAAGCTCGACATTGCCGCCGGCGAGTCAACCATCCTCTACATCCTGCCGAAATATGTGAAGCAATTCGTTGCCACGTACCCCAGCGTCGAACTCAAGCTGCACAACGTCACCGGCCGCGACGGTTTGGCGATGTTGCGGGCCGACCAGGTCGATTTCGCCGTCGGGTCGATGATCGATGCGCCGACCGACATCGATTATTTTCCCACGTTCCAGTACGACCCCGTGCTGATTACGCCGTTGGAACACCCGTTGGCCAAGAAGAAACGGGTGTCGATGAAGGACATCGCCCAGCACTCGTTGATCCTCCCCCCTCGCCATTTGACGACCTGGCGTATTGTCGACCTGGTCTTCGAGCAGCACGGGCTCAAGTACAACGTGGCCCTCGAGGCCGGCGGCTGGGAGGTGATCAAGAAATATGTCGAGATGGGCATGGGCATCTCGATCGTCACGAGCATCTGTCTGACTGGTCAGGAAAAGCTCGCCCGGGTGTCGCTGGGGCGCTATTTCCCGATGCGAACGTATGGAGTCGTGTTGCGGCGGGGTAAATATCTTTCTCCTCAGGCGCTGCGGTTCCTCGAGATCATCGAGCCCTCGGCTTTGGCGCAGATCCAGAGTTCGGCGGGCAACGACGTCCTGTCGGGAGCCATGCCGCCGGCCCCCGAAGTGGGCGGCTCGACCAGCACGGCCGCGGGCAAACGCCGGGCGAAGCGCCGGGCCGTGGCCCCCCTGGGTGGTGCGCTGATCTAGCGGCCGGTTTCCCGGCTCGAATTGCCGGAATTCTGCCTTCCCGGTACGATCAGCGGTTGAACGGATGCGGTAGTTTCCCCGGGAGAAGTCGTCATGGATTGGCGTCGTTGGATGGTGTCTGCCTGCTTGGCCGCCCTCGCCCTGACCACCTCGGTAGCGGTCGCCCAGTTTCCCACCTCTGCTGGAGTCACGGCTCCGCCGGCTCCCTCGGCAGCCATCGGCGAAGCGGCCGTGGTCGACCTGGCCACGCAAGTGCTCGGCGAAATCATGGCCACTCCGGCGAGCGCGATTCCCAAGTCGATGCTGGCCGATGCCCAGGCGATTGCCGTCTTGCCGCGCATGACCAAGGGCGGCTTTGTCGTCGGCGTACGTCACGGCCGGGGAATTCTGGTGAGCCGCGCCGAGAACGGCGGCTGGGTCGCTCCGACGTTCATCACCATCACCGGCGGCAGTATTGGGTGGCAGGCCGGCATCGAATCGACGGACCTGGTGCTCGTCTTCAAGACCAAACACAGCCTGGAAAGCCTGGCGACCGGCAAGTTCACGATTGGCGCCGGTGTATCGGC
This sequence comes from Pirellulales bacterium, assembly GCA_019694435.1. Classification (NCBI taxonomy): domain Bacteria; kingdom Pseudomonadati; phylum Planctomycetota; class Planctomycetia; order Pirellulales; species Pirellulales bacterium. The sequence continues at coordinate 8,187 of JAIBBZ010000010.1, read as the reverse complement.
GGCTGCAGGACCGGTTGGTCGCGAGGCCTCGCTCGGCACGGACGTGAAGTTGCAGGCCGAAATCTATTCTTATTCGCGCAGCCGCGGCATCTTCGCAGGCGCCGCCCTGGATGGCTCCGCACTTCAGGTCGATCAAGCGGCCACGGCGCGGTACTACGCGGCCGTCGCGCCTGCTTCCAATGCCCAGGTCGCACCGGCCATTCCCCCGTCGGCCATGCGGTTTCTCGACCTCGTCTCGCGCTACGCGGGCGCGAACCGATTGGTACCGCCCCCGGAACCCGCCCCTGCCGGCAGCGCCGCGACGCTCGAGACGCTCACTCCGGCCTTGCTCCGGGCGTCCGCTTCGTTGCAACCGCTGCTCGACGAGCGCTGGCGCGAGTATTTGGCGCTACCGGCCGAACTCCAGCAGCCGGGCGGCAAGGTCGATTCCGCGCGCCTGGCGGTGACTATGCAGCGGTACCAGACTGTCGCCGCCGACGCTCGATACCACGATCTCTCCGGCCGTGTGGAGTTCCAGCAAACGCTCGATCTGCTGCGGCAATACTCCGAAAAGCTGACGGCTCAAGCGACGTTGCCGTTGCCGCCGCCGCCTCCTCAATGAGGCATAGCGATCCTGGTTAGGCCGGGAGGTTCCGCAAACGTGGGGGCGCGGTTCCTGAATTCCCGCTAAGGTGCCGGATTTGTGCGGCTTTCCACGCATAAATCCTTGACCGCTATCACGTTCGTATCTACTGTGTGCGTGTGGTGGGCCAGTGCGGGTAATTCGGGCCTCCTCCTTACGGAACAACGCTAATCTCTCGAGCGCTCATTCCGGCGACGGCAACCCAGGATCGGGCTGCGCGCCGTTTTTTTGTTGGCCCGCATCCATTTCTTCACACGACAACCAGCGCGCTGGTTTTCCCTGGCGGCTTCACCCTTGAGACGCATACCACACCTACCCAACTTCCGCACTCAATCTTCGCGGCTCGCCGGACTGGCGATGCTTGCCGTCGGACTGCTGCAGCCAGCAGTCCATCCGGCCTGCGCGATTGATCAACTACATCAGCAAGTTCTGTTCGACGCCGGCGACAACGGGTACCACACGTTCCGCATTCCGGGGCTGGTGGTATCGAACAGCGGCGCGCTGTTGGCCTTTGCCGAAGGGCGCTACGACAGCACGCTGGACCGCGCCGTGACCGACCTGGTCCTGCGGCGCAGTTTCGATAATGGCCAAACCTGGCAACCCCTACAGGTCGTCGTGCCGGGGTTTGTCGACGAGCTCAATCTGAACAACCCCACGCCGATCGTCGATCGGGTGACGGGCGACATCATCATGCCCTACATCCTCGACGCCAGCCGGGTCTTTGTGACCCGCAGCAGCGACGACGGGGCGAGCTGGTCGGCTCCCGAGGAGATCACCTCGCAGGTCAAGGACCCGTTGTGGGACTTCTATGCGCCTGGTCCAGGGCATGCGATCCAATTGAGCAGCGGCCGGCTGCTGGTGCCGTCGTACCATCGCGGTATCGATCGCGACCTGCCCTACGCGCACGCCTTCTGGAGCGACGATCACGGCACGACCTGGCAGTACGGCGAGTCGATCACCGGCGAGTTCTATCTGGAAGAGGGTAGCGCGGTCGAGATGCTCGACGGCTCCGTGGTCAACCTGATGCGGTACGACCACGACAGCATTCCCTTGCGGAATTCGGCTCACAGCTACGACGGCGGCGCGACTTGGGACTCGCCCGTCGAGGTGGCCTCGCTGGGCAACGTCAATGTGCAGGGTAGCGCGATCCGGCTCACGGACGTGATCAACGACGACGCGAACCGTATCTTGTATTCGACCCCGTACGGGAGCGATGTTCGCGAAAAAATGTCGGTGCTGACCAGCTACGACGAAACCGAATCGTTCGTCAATCCGCGTACCGTCTACTACGGCCCCTCGGCCTACTCCGACCTGGCGATCAGTCCCGATCAGACGATCAACCTGCTCTACGAACGGGGTCGCTACAACCTGGGCTACAACCACATCTACCAGCAGATCGCCTTCACGCAGTTCGACCAGCAGTGGCTCGAACACGGGCCCGCCGAACACGTGCGTTGGGACTTCGCCGAGCAGGCAGCGGGCACACCCAACCCGCGCGACGGCTCGATCCTCGATTCGAGCGGCTACGACATGCACGCCACGGCCTTGGGCGCGCCTACCTACGTGCCGGGCGCGGCGGGTGGCGACGGCCGGGCGATGCATTTCAGTTCGGCGACGGACGACTGCATCGTGCTGGACAAGGACGATACGGCCGACTTCTTTGATTTCAAGTACGGCGCCCCGTTCTCGATCGAGGTGATGCTCCGTACCAACAGTCATGCTTCCGGCGGTTTTGGCGCCGCCGGCATGATCGTCGGCAGCGCCGAGAGTGCTGCCAGCTCGCAGTGGTTCCTGCAGATCGACAACGGGCAGGTGCGGTTCTTCGTTCGCGATATGCTCAACCGCGCACGAACCCTGACCGGGGGCACCGATCTGGCCAACGGCGAGTGGTTCAAGATCAACGCTGTCCGCGACACCAACGATCGCTTGTTCAAGCTCTACATTAACGGTGTGCTGGTCGCCGAACGGTCGGACGACTTGCTCGATATCCTGACCGGCGAGGCCGATGTGATGATCGGCGAGTGGCTGGACATGACCCGATCGTTTGACGGCGATATCGACTATATTTCATTCAGCCGTAGCGTGTTCTCGCCCGTGGCCGTGCCCGAGCCTTCGAGCCTGGTGCTGCTGGCGACGGGGGTGTTCGCGGGCGGGTTGTTCTGCAGGCGGCGGCGCCACGAGGCGCGCGAAGTTCATCCCTAAGGCGCGGATTCAAATCGCGGGGCGCGAAGGATCTTCATGGCTTTGCATTCGATCTATCGAGCGGACGATCGTCGTCGACGCTGCGGGCTGCTGGGGCTGGCCGTTGCGGCCCTGTTCGCGTTTGTCTGCCCGTGGGCGGCGGCGCAAGAACTGAACCAGCAGATCCTGTTCCAAGGTGGCTCCGGTGGCTATTACACCTACCGCATCCCGGCCCTCGTCGTGAGCAACTCCGGAACCTTGATGGCCTTTGCCGAAGGTCGCTACGAGACGCTCAACGATCGCGCGACGAGCGACCTGATCCTGCGCCGCAGCTTCGACAATGGTCAGACCTGGCAAAACACCCAGGTCGTGGTGCCCGGCTTCGCCACGCAAAGCAACTACAACAATCCGACACCGATCGTCGACCGTGTGACGGGCGAGATCATCATGCCCTTCATTCTCGACGCCAGCCGGGTGTTCGTGACCAAGAGCAGCGACGACGGGGCGAACTGGTCGGCGCCCGTCGAAATCACCTCGCAGGTGAAGGATCCGGGCTGGGGTTGGTATGCCCCGGGGCCGGGCCATGCGATCCAGCTCGACAGCGGACGGCTGCTGGTGCAGGCCTATCACCGGCCGGGCGTGTCGGGCACGCCCTACGCTCACTCGTTCTACAGCGACGATCACGGCGCCACGTGGCAGTTGGGCGAAACGATCGGCCAATTCAACCTGGGCGAAGGTACCTCGGTGCAGACCATGGACGGCAACGTGACGGCGATCATGCGCTACGATTGGGGGGCGTCGTCCATTCGCAATACGGCCCGGAGCACCGATGGCGGTGAGACCTGGTCGGATGCGCAGTACGAGGCGGACTTGGGCGGTGTCAACGTCGAGGGAAGCTCCATTCGCTATACGGACGAAGTGAACGACGATGCCAACCGGATCTTGTTCTCGACGCCGTACGGCACCACGACGCGCGAGAAGATGACCGTGCTGACCAGTTACGACGAGACCGACTCGTGGACGAATCCGCGGACGGTCTATTGGGGCCGCTCGGCCTATTCGGACCTGGCGGTCAGTCCTGACAAGTCGGTCAACTTGCTCTACGAACGCGGGCGGTACAACGTCCCGGGGTTCGAGCACACCTACCAATCCATCGCCTTTGCCCAGTTCGACCAGCAGTGGCTCGAAGGCGGCCAGGACGACTTCGTCCGCTACGATTTCGCCGAGCAGTCCAGCGGCGCGGCGGCCCACAATGTCGACGGCAATATTCTCGACTCGAGCGGCGTCGACATGCACGGCAGCGCCTACGAGCTACCGACCTACGTGCCCGGTGCCCCCGGGGGCGACGGCCGCGCACTGCATTTTTCCGCGTCGGACGATCGGGTGGTCATCGAAAAAGAGGACGCGTCGCTGTTTTTCGACTTCTACGACTCGTTTTCGATCGAGGCCATGTTCCGCACCACGTCGCATGGCACCGGGGGGTTCAGCGGCGGCGGCGTGATCATCGGCAGCGGCAAAGCTGATCTGAGCGGATCGTACTGGGTGCTGCAGGTCGACAATGGACAACTGCGGTTCGTCTTGCGCGACGTCGCCAACCGCACGCGTACGCTGCTCGCCGGCGAAGGCCTGTCGGACGGCGAGTGGTACAAGGTCAACGCCGTGCGCGATGCCAACGAGCACCTGTTGAAGCTCTACATCAACGATCAGTTGACGACCTTTCGCGACGACGATCTGTCGTTCTTGTTCAACGACGAAGACATCATCATCGGCGAATGGTCGAACCTGGCCCGGTCGTTTGTCGGCGATCTCGACTATGTGAAGATCACCCGCGGCGGCTACGCGCCCATCGCCGTCCCTGAGCCGTCGAGCTATGTGCTCCTGGCGACGGGCGTGATCACCTTGGGGGTGGTCCAACGGCGGCGCAGGCGCCGGGCTTAACGCCGCAGCCAACTCAACCCAGGCGTTTCAGCACGGCGTCGGTCGCCTGAGCCGTCGTCAGCCGTCCGCCCAAGTCGCCGGTCGTCTCGCCGGCCGCGAGGGCTCCAGCGACCGCGGCTCGTACCTTGTCGGCGGTGGCGGGCTGTTCGAGCCAATCGAGCATCAAGGCGCCGCTCAGGATCATCGCCACGGGATTGGCGATGCCCCGTCCGGCAATATCCGGCGCCGAGCCGTGCACCGGTTCGAACATCGAGGGGAACCGCCGCTCCGGATTGGTGTTCGTGCTCGGCGCCAGGCCCAGGCCGCCGGCGATGATTCCGCCCAGATCGGTGAGCAGATCGCCGAACAGATTCGACGCCACGACCACGTCGAACGTCTCGGGCTGGCGGACGAAGTTCATCGCGCATGCGTCGGCGTGCTGCTTGTCGGCCTCGATGTCCGGATACTCGGGCCGCAGTTGTTCGAGGACCTCGTCCCACAGCGTGAAGGCATAGCGCAGGGCGTTGCTCTTGGTCACCATCGTCAGCCGCTTTCGCCGGCGACGCGCCGTTTCGAAGCCGAAGCGCACGATACGTTCGACGCCGCGACGGGTGTGAATGGCCGTTTGCAGGGCCGTCTCATCGGGCTGCCCGACGCGGAACCGGCTGCCCGAGTCGACGTACTCCCCTTCGCTGTTTTCGCGGATCACGACGAAGTCGATGTGTTCGGGCCCCTTGCCGGCCAACACGCTGCGCACGCCGGGATAGAGCTTGACCGGCCGCAGACAGGCGTACTGATCGAACGCCTGGCGGATGCGCACCAAGGGGGCCAGCGTCACGTGATCGGGAAGCGTCGCCGGCCAGCCGACGGCCCCCAGGTAAATCGCCGAGAACGGGCGCAAGACGTCGAGAAAGTTGGCAGGCGCGACCTGCCCCGTCTGCGCGTAGTAGTCTGCGCCCCAGGGGAGCTCGGTGGTTTCCAGATTGAAAGTGCCCGCCAATTCGGCCGCGCGATGCAACACGCGCAGCGCCTCGGGGGTGACTTCTTTTCCAATCCCGTCGCCGGGATAAACCGCAATTTTGTAAGACTGCATAGGTCGATCCGATCGCTTCAACGGGAGGCCGCCTCGTGCCGGCACGCCAACTTGCCGGGCAGCCACGGAGAGCGAGTTTTACGCGATTTGGTCGCGTTCGCGTAGCGGGCGCGGCCGGTGTGCCGCCGCGGGCGAAAATTCCCCGATTTCGCCCGCGGCCGTGGCTGCGAGCCTGACGCGTGTAGTGCGTTGCAAGAACTACATCGGTTCGCGCGCGACGAAACGCGTGCTGTCACGCGGGCCAACGGGCCGCAAGACATTCCTCCAGCGGGCTTTAGCCGGCAACAGCCGTCCACGGGGCCGGACTCGAAGCCTGCATGGCACGGGAACTGCAATCCATCTTCAGCAACGAGAGGGTCGATCTGGCGTAGCCCGCAACGCGCTGCTTGCTCGACCCGCGCCGCCTTTGCCGGTGGCGTTTCCGTGAATCTTAGTCGCCCGTCGCCGCGCAACCGGCGACCACGCCCACAACGGGCTGGGGCCATCTTTTCACGGCCAAGGGTCCGCCTGGCATTCCTCCGACGCCAGGCGGACCCTTCTTTTTTTGCAATTTGGCCGGCGCTACCGCCGCACCTTGCGAGCGGCGGTCTTCGACTTGTCGGTCGATTTCCCATGCAGGTATATTGCCGGACCAGCGGCACACCCGCACGACGCGCCGCGGCCACCTTTGCGGTCTACGGAGGGCGCATGCATGGCGACTGATATCGTCGAGGGAGCCGTTCAACAGATCGGCGAGACTTCGGGAACGGTGTGGCGCACGCTGGCGGATCATGGCCCGCTCAGCTTCAACAAGCTCATCAAAGAGGTCGGCGCACCACGCGATCTCGTGATGCAAGCCCTCGGCTGGCTGGCTCGCGAAGACAAGGTCGCCATCGAGGAGACCTCGCGCGGGCGGGTCGTGGCGCTCAAATACCCCGGTTAGCCGGCCCGGGGAATTCTTCGGTCGGCCGCCTGGCTCGTCGGGACGCCGCCGTTGTTTCGCGTGCTGCCCAGTGGCATGATGTTGCCGGCCGGGGGAGTTCCCGCTTTCGAGCCTGCAACCCGAGAAATGCTATGCGCTGGTCGTTGCCGCTGGTTTGGCGTCGTGGTGTGATCGTCGGTCTATTGGCCATGTGTGGTGCGCCTGGGGTGCGGCCGGCTGTGGCCGACGATCCCGAGCAAATGTTACTGTGGCCGCAAGGCGCTCCGGGCGCCGTGGGCGAGGAAGAAGTGGATCGTCCGAGCCTGACGATCTATCGCCCCGAACGTGACGCGCGCCAACCGTGCGCGGTGATCGTCTGTCCGGGCGGCGGTTATGCCCATCTGGCAGTCGATCATGAGGGAGTGCAGATTGCCGAATGGCTCAATCGGCACGGTGTGACTGCGGCCTTGCTGCGCTATCGCCTGGCCCCGCGCTACCACCACCCCGCGCCGCTCGCCGACGCGCAGCGTGCCGTGCGCTTTGTGCGTTCGCAGGCCGAGGCCTGGGGCGTCAAGCCTGACCGCATCGGGATGATCGGGTTTTCGGCCGGGGGCCACCTCGTTTCGAGCGCCGCCACGCATTTCGATCGCGGGGACGAACAGTCCTCCGACGCAGTCGACAAGCAGAGCTGCCGGCCCGATTTCGTGTTCCTCGGATACCCCGTCGTCTCGTTCACGACCGAGTTCGTACACGCCGGTTCGCGGAAGAATCTGCTCGGCGACAACCCTTCCGAGGAACTCGTCAAGCTGTTTTCCAACGAGCTACAGGTGACCCCCCAGACGCCGCCGGCCTTTCTGGTGCACTCTTCGACCGACGCGCCGGTGCCGCCTGAGAACAGTGTGCTGTTCTACCTGGCGATGCGCCGTGCAGGGGTCGATTGCGAACTGCACATTTTCGATCACGGCCCGCACGGGTTCGGCTTGGGCGTCCAGGATGCCGCGTTGGCCGTGTGGCCCGAGCTGGCGGCCAACTGGATGATCGCGCATGGCTGGATCGAGCGGCGCTGAGTTGCGTGCCATTGCCAGCGGGGCGGCTGTTTTCGCAGGGGAGCGCATCGATGGACCCGGCGGCACAGATCAAGCCTTGGATCGACCAATTGCGCGCCGATGCCGAGTCGCGCCGCACGGCGGCCATCGAGCAGCTCATGCGCTCGCCGCATCTGCAAGCGGCGGCCGTGGCCCTCGTCGAGGCGAGCGGCGATGCGAGTGAAGCCGTCCGGCAGCTTGCCAGCGGCGTGCTGGAAGACCTGGGACCACCGGCCGCGGCCGATCTGGCGCAGCTCACTGCGCTGTTGAGCAACGGGACCGAAGACGTCGCCTATTGGGCAGCCACGCTGCTCGGACGCCTGGGCGGCGCTGCGGCGCCGGCGGCCGAAACGCTCGTCTCGGCTGCCGCGCGCGACGGCGCCGCGGA